>JBQCJC010000377.1:0-9978 GCA_051953135.1 Thermoanaerobaculia bacterium
GGTGGTTGCCCTCCGCCGCGCGCGGCTCGGGCCGGTTTTTTTTTGGGGGGGGGGGGGGGGCGCCCCCCCCCGGGGGGCTCGCCGCGGGGGGGCCGCCCCCCCCCCCCCGCCCCACTTTTTCATCGGAAAAGTGTCAATTCCATCGGTTCCGTCACCCCGTTCATGACGGTCCCCGTGGCCGGCGCCGGTGCTCCTGTCACTCACACGATCAGGGCTCGGCGTGGGTGCCGGCCGCGTATTAGTCGATCCGTGTAGGGGCATTCGCTTACACTGACGAAGCGAATGCCCCGATTGCCCCTCATTCTCTTCGCGCTCCTCACCTCCCCACTCCTGGCCGGCGATTTCACGATCTCCCACATCAGTCGCGAGCCCGAGCTGCCGTTCGTCTGGGCAAGCGCCAATCCGCGCGTCGAAGGCTGGCCCGCGGTTGGTGCCGAAGTTACATGGCGCGCGCACGTGCGCAGCTTTTTCGATGAGCCGAAGCAGATCGAGTACACGTGGTCCATCGATGGAGTCGCGATTCACAGCGGAACGACCACACTCGCACCGAACGCGTTCACCACCATCCATCTCGCGCGCACCTGGAACTTCGAACGGCATCGACTCTCGATCGCGATCGACACGACAAACACCGTCGTCGAAGAGTCGGAACAGAACAACGAGCTCACCGTGATCACCGACGCGCTCGCGGTCGGCTTATGGGTCGAGCGCTCGCTCTACGATCACTTTCGCCAATACCAATCGCGTCTCTGCGTCGGCTCGACTTCATTCGAAGACTGGGCGCAACGACAGATCACGTATTTCAACGACATGGCCGCACTCGCGGTCTATCCCGAAACGCCGAACAGCGTGCTCGATCGCTGGCGTTTGCAGAAACTCGTCATCGTCGACGATGGTGCCTTGCCGTTGCACGGACTTCCCGATGATGCGAGTCCCGGCGCGAATGGCGGCTCGCATCCCGACAAAGACGATCGGACCGTCGATCTGATGTGGGGCTTCCGCACCGCCACCCTCGGCGCGTATCAGGACGTCACGACCCTCGGCCCGTCGAATCCGTTCTACGTCAATGGCGCGCTCTTTCACGAGCTCGGACACGCGCGCTATCTCGTCGACGTCTACGCGTGGAACGTGCGTCATCAGCCGCCGAACTTCGTCGTCGACATCAAAGAGAACGGCGCGTCGATCGTCGGCCCGTACGTCGCACCGGTGTACGCGTGGCGCACGCTCGAGCAGGGTTTGATGAACACGCATCTCACGTTCATCGATCGCTACAGCGCGATCGCGATGAACCTCATCGCCGGTGCGCGCGCGACGTACGGCAATTACAACGAGCCTCGCAATTTCGCATCGTTCCTCAACGATCTGCCCGAAGAGAATCGCATCACGATTCGCGACGAGAACGGCGCGCTGATGACGAATGCGTCGGTGAAGATTTATCAGTCCGTCGCGAATGGCAAAGAGTGGTACGCGACGCACTACGACAACACGCCCGATCTCGACCTCACGACCGATGCGAACGGACAGGTACTCGTCGGACGCTCGCCATTCGCGGCGAACGGCAGGGTCATTCACGCGTACGGCAACACGAACGGCACGGCGATCGTGCGCGTCGCGAAAGACGGCAGGATCGCGTACGGATTTCTCGAATCGCGTCTCTTCAATCTCGAATATTGGCGCGGCAATACGCACTTCGCGGATCACGACCTCACGGTCGGACTCTTCACTTGCACGGCGGAGACGCCGTCGATCACGAGTCCGTCGTGGGATTCAGTGCAGCGCGGTCCGGTCACGCTGACGTGGGAAGGTCTTTCCGGAGCGACGGAGTACCGCATCTACGCCTCGACGGAGTTGCAGCCGCCGCAACTCATCGCGACGACCACCGGCTTCTCCACGCGGGTGCAGCTCACGGGTCACGTGTACTGGTGGGTGGAAGCGCAGACCGCGAACTGCGGTCCACGCCGATCGGATGTCGCGCGATTTGATGTGCTGTCGATGAAGAAGCGGCGGGCCGTGCGCTAACCGCGGACGTCCACGAATCGAGCCCACTCGACAGCCGTACGTGCCACTCGGCGAAGCAACCAGCGCTGCCGGCCGGGCCGGCTAAAACTGGGCGAAGACAACAACATTGCCGGCCGCATCTTTGATGATCGATTCATTCGATCCGTAGAACGTCTTTCGTCGCGGCACGAGCACTTCCGTTCCTTCGGGAAACTTCAGCGCATCGAGATTCTCGACCTCGATGAACAGCGCCGTCCCACCGACCGGCGATCGTCCTTCGAGCGTCAGCGGCTCATCGGCCTTCACGCTTTCGACGCTCTGGTACATGACTTCCGCGTCACCGCTCGCAAGCGTGACGAAGCCGAGTGCGTCGCCGTGCGGCACTTCGACTTTCCGTGTGAATCCAAGCGCTTCCCACAACGGAAGCACGGGCTCGATGGCGTGAACGACGAGAACAGGTGTGATCTTCATGCGAGGAAGATAGGACTTGTGGTGATGCCGCGATTGGAAAAATGGAACGAGGTCTCACGCGCGACGCGAGGACACGAATTCACTCGGCGTCATCCCGGCGAGCTCTCGAAACTCCGCGATCAAATGCGATTGATCGTAGAACCCGAACCGCGCGGCGATGTCCGCCCAATCAACGCCGTGCTCCACCGCATCGATCATTCTGCGAAAGCGCATCACACGCGCGAGCGTCTTCGGCGAGACGCCGACGTGATGCTGGAACTGTCGCGCGAGATGTTGTCGTGAGATACCGGCCTCGTTCGCGATCTCTTCGATGCGCGCCGCGCCATTCGTCGTGACGATACGAGTCACCGCGAAATCGACGCGGCGATCGCGATCAGGATCGAGCCTGCGCAACAACTCCGCTTCGAGCGATGCGATCGAAAGATCGCCGGAGAACTCGCGCCACACATCGCGCAGTGACACGCGCGCATCGGTGAGCTCCGCAAGAGGAACGCGCAGAAACGCCGCCGCGCGGCCAGGACGAAATCGAATGCCGAAGAAATTCGATGGCGCATCGCTCGTGATGATGAGCGGGCGCGTCATCGTGCCGACGACATCCGAGTCACCCGTGCTGAGATCGAACACGAGATCCGCGCAGCCATCGGGCAGCACGCGATGCACGCGAGGTTCACTCGCGTCATCGCGATTCGTCCAGAAACACTCGACCCACGGCTGGAGCGCAGCCGTGGGTCGGATTTCAGCGTAAGGCACGCGGTGATTGTAAGACTGCTATTTCGCGAGCACGTCGTGCATCGCGTTGACGAGAAACTTCTGCGGTTTCTTCGGCAGCGGCAGCTCGACGTCGACGGGCTTGCTCGTGTTGCCGACGAGCACGGTCGAGCCGAGACGCACAGTGTTGTTCTTGTCGAACTGAATGTAGATCGGCACCGGCATCGCGAAGTTGTCCGGCACGTCGGACTGCGTGATCGTTCCGCTGATCTTGTACTTGCCGCCGCCGATGTCCTTCGCATCGATCTTCACGTCGTACTTCGGAATCGCGGTTCCGTACACCCACTGGCGAAAGAACCAGTCGAGCTTGTTGTCCGACGTGAGTTTCAATGCAGGCGGAGCGTGCTTCTCGACGACGCGCTGAAAATCGGTGGTTGATGCTTCTTTCCCGGCGTACGAGAAGGCGAACTCTTTCATCATGCGGATGAACGCCTCGTCGCCTTTCTGGTTATCCCACATCGCCATGCGCAGCATGTGCAACACGTACGCGCCCTTCGAATAGACGATCACGTCGTCCGCGCTGCGGTTCTGCCAGGTGCTGATGCGAAATCCCTGCGAGATCGGGCCGGCCTCGAAGTTTGCGATCTGCGCTCCGCGCGGCTTCTCGAGAATCTTCTTGCGCGCGTTTTCCCAGAACGCGTTGTATTTGCCCCACCCGCTGGTCTGCTGCAGCACGAGCGCGGATGTGAACTCGGAGAAGCCCTCGCTGATCCAGTTGTCGTGATAGCTGCGCGGCGTGACCTGATGGCCCCACCACTGGTGTGCGACTTCGTGCGTGCCGACGTTGTCGACGAAGTCCTTCAGATCATTGAGGCCGAGGGTGTTGCGCTGGGTGCCGTTGAGGAACGCGACGTACGGCAGGTAGACGAGTGTGGGCCACGACTGCCCGAAGTACCACTGCGACTGCTGCGTGATCGCGACGCGCGAATCAGGGAGCGGACCAAAGTACGCGTTCCCGGTGCGGATCGTGTTCATGCCATCGGCCATGGCCGATTTCGCAAGACCTGCAGCGTCGACGCGAATCTCACCGCCGGCGTACCGCGACGCTTCTTCGTCGCCCGCCATCGCCGCGTCGTTGATCGCGCGGAGAGCCATGTTGATTTCTTTGATGATGTCCGGTGTACCCGTATTTGTGTACACCTCGAACGTGGTGTTGTTCGTCGGATCTGTTTCCGCGAGCTTCTTGAATTTTCCGTAGTTGAAGCCCGCCACGCGAATCGGATGTTCCGCCTTCCAGACCGCGAGGCGATCGGAGCCTTCGACTTTGTTCGAGAGCTCTTTGCCGACCGCGACGATCGAAAACTTCTCCGGCGTGCGGAAGCGCAGCTCGTACGTGGCGGAGTCACTGAAGACGCCGACATTCGGATACCAGCTCGAGCGGCTCGCGACGAAGAAGTTGCCATCGCCCGCGCTGGAGAGCACTTCCTTGCCCGCGTACTTCGTACGCAGCAGGTATCGCTGTCCTTCCTTGATCGCCGCGGGGAAGATGACGGCGGCACCGCCTTCCTCTTTGTCCTGCGCCCACGCGGCCGGAGCCCATTGCGGCTCATCGGCCGCAGGCGCGAACTCGACCGACGAGATCGTCAGCGAATTCGTGAGGCCGATCGGCAACACACGCAGATTGTGATTCGGAATGAACGTCATCGTCGTCGTCGCATCGAGCTCGGCGCCGCGAATCGTGGAGTCGACGATGTAGTGCTCACCATCGGCAGGAGGCTTCGGCGTCGCACTCACGCCTTTTTGCACTTCGCTGGCGTACGGACTCGAGTACCAGATGCCGCCTTTGGTGTCGTGAAAGACGAACATCGCCGACTTCTCGCCACCGAAGTCCGGATCGATTCCAGTGGGATCGACGAGAATCATCGCGGCCGGCAACGTCTTTCCATCGACCCATGTGAAAAAGAATGGATCACCGCCGTCGATGACTTCCTGCAGCAGCCGGAGATGCAGGTTCGAGCTGAACTGCTTCTTCTGCTTTTTCATGTAGCCGTCCCAGCGATCGAGTGCCGTGGGATCGGCGGCGCCTGCAACCGGCGCTGAGGTTTTCTCCGCCGCTGCAGGCAGTGCGGTGCCGAGGAAGATCGCGTGCTCGAATGTGTCGGTGAGCGTGACGAGATCTTTCTTTCCCGAGTTCAACTGCATCGTGCGCAGTTCCGCGGGCGAGGCGGGCGTGAGCTCATACGAGCCCTGGCCGATGAAGACCGCGCCGGCCGTGTTTCCTTCGACCGGCGCGAGGAGATGCAACTTGCCGTTCAGCGTGAACGTGAAGACGTCGCGCTCGAACTTGAAATTGGATAACGCGATGGTACGGCCGTCGGGTTTGGCGGCGCGCAACGCGGTGTATGTCGGATCATCCAGCGCAAAAACGCTGAACGCGAGATAGAGAACGAGCAAAGCGAAGAGGACGCGGCGCATCGAAAGGTTCCTTTCGGGAATGTTGGACCGGGAGGGAACCTAACATAACTTTGAAAAATCGTCAGTGCCGGCCCGGCCGGCGGCGCTGGTTGCTTCGCTTTACGCACGTACAGACTGCGTCATCAGTCGATCGATTCGACACCGAGGTACATCACGTTGGGATCGCTGGGTGCGAACGCAATCGCGTTGATGTCGTCCATGCCGTGATGCATCAGCACGAGCTCGTGACTCGTGTCGTCGTAGCGAAAGAGATCCGTGCCGTAGTCGAAGATGTGCGTTCCGAATACGAAGTACAGCACGTTCGGATTCGTCGGATGCGCGGCCATCGTCGGGCCGTTGATCAGCTTCACTCCGGGCGCTTCGTCGATCACCGGATTGAACGTGTTGCCGCCGTCGCGCGAGAGAAAGATGTGGCGGCCGTGCGAGGAATCATCGGGATTCGAGGAGCCATCCGCATCGATGCCCATCGCCCACACGGTGTTCGAATCGGCCGGCGAGAAGACGAGTTGAAACACGTTCGCGCTGCTCTTGCTGAAACCCGTGGCCTTCGTCCAGGTGCGGCCCGCGTCGCGCGTCACAAACGCACCGTTCGAGACCGTACCGGCGACGATGTGATCGAGATTGCGCGGATCGAACGTGAAGCGATAGTAGAGAACCGAGCCCTCGAGACGGCCCATCGGATTCCATGACTCGCCGCCGTCGAGGCTTTCCCACAACGCACCGTCACTCGCACCCGCGCGGAGATGCTCACCATTCTCCGGATCGACACCGAGTCCCATGAACGCCGCGGGCGGCTTCAATCGCTTTGCACCACGCGAGTCGTAGCGCACGAGAAACTCGCGATTGTCCGACCACGCGTACGCGCGGCCTCCGCGCGCGGGCGTGAGCGTCGGCGGAAAATCGGAGCCTTCGATCGTCGTGACGATCCGCCACGAGCAACCGCGATCGGTGGAGATCAGGAGATCGTCGCGATGCCACGCGAGCACGGTATCGGGCTCGTCGAGCATCGTCGCGACGCCGTACGTGTAGCTGATCGGATGTTCGATGTCGGCGCTCGGCATCAGCGAGAACCCGCCGTTGCGCGAGATCATCACCGCGCCGCTGCCGGTGATCATCGTGCACGGCGGATTGAGTGGGGGCAGAGATGCGGAACGACGGCGGGCAGCCGTCGCCGGAAGAGCAGCAATCAGGAGAAGCGGAAAAATCAGACGTCGAGACATGAGCCCGAGATCATCGCGCAGGCGGGCGCCGCGGCTGTGTTACGTTCTCCGCACGATCAGGAGGAAATTCGATGAAACAGCTGTTCCTTGTGCTCCTCGTCACAATTTGCGCCGGGTTTGCGAGTGCGCAGGAGCGTGAAACACGCGTGGAACGTGCGCCGGATGCGAAAGACACGGCGGCGCCGCGGGAACCGCGCAAGGAACAGAAGGACGTTCGCGACAACCTCTCGACGACGTCGCACACGCTCCGCATCGGAAACGAGGTCGTCAAATTCACTGCACGCGCCGGCACGATCGTGCTGCGCGACGACGAAGGCGAACCGCGCGCGAGTTTCTTCACGGTCGCGTACACGAAAGACGGCGTCGATCCGGCCACGCGTCCGGTGATGTTTACGTTCAATGGTGGTCCGGGCTCGTCGTCCGTGTGGCTGCACATGGGCGCGTTCGGACCGAAGCGCGTCGCGTACAAAGACGATGAAGGTCACGCCACCGCCCCGCCGTATCGCCTCGTCGACAACGAAGCGTCACTGCTCGACGTCACCGATCTCGTGTTCATCGATCCGGTGACGACCGGCTACAGCCGCGCCATTCCGTTCGCGAACGCGAAGAAGTTTCACGGCTACGAGGCGGACATCGAATCGATGGGCGAGTTGATTCGCTTGTGGACCACGCGCAACGCGCGCTGGAGCTCTCCGAAGTATCTCGCCGGCGAGTCGTACGGCACGACGCGCGCCGCGGGTCTCGCGGGCTGGCTGCACGATCAGGGGTACTACCTCAACGGCATCGTGCTGATCTCATCGATTCTCAACTTCGGCACGGCGCGCTTCGACAGCGGCAACGATCTGCCGTACATCGTGTTTCTGCCGACGTACACGGCGACGGCCTGGTTTCACAAGCGTTTGCCCGCGGATCTGCAATCGCAATCAGTCGATCGCGTCGTCGCCGCTTCGGAGCAGTTCGCGTTAGGCGAGTATGCGAACGCGTTGATGAAAGGCGATCGCATCGGCGCGGACGAAAAGCGTCGCATCATCGAACAGCTTTCACGGTTCACCGGACTCTCGCCGCAATACATCGAGTCGACGAACCTGCGCGTCGAGATTCAACGCTTCGATAAAGAGCTGATGCGCGATCGCCGCACGACGGTCGGTCGTCTCGATTCACGCTTCACCGGCGTCGATCGCGATGCAGCGGGCGAAGATCCGGAGATGGATCCGTCGTACTCGTCGATCTACGGCGAATACACGGCGGTGGTGAATGACTGGGTGCGCCGCGGTCTGAAGTTCGAGAGCGATCTGCCGTACGAGATTCTCACCGGCAAGGTGCGTCCGTGGAGTTACGCGACGCTGCAGAATCGCTATCTCGATGTGTCCGAAACGCTGCGCAAGGCGATGGCGCAGAATCCGGATCTGAAGGTGCTGGTCGCGAACGGCTACTACGATCTCGCCACGCCGTTCAGCGCGACGAATTACACGTTCGCGCGCATGCAATTGGAGCCGGCGCTGCGCAGCAACGTAACGATGACGTATTACGAAGGCGGTCACATGATGTACATCGATCGCAAAGCGCACGAGAAGTTGCGCAACGACATCGTGAAGTGGATGGCGCGATAGCGACGCTACAACTTCCCTAACAAATCCTCGTCGATCCGCGCGCGCACGGTTCTGCGATCGACGCCCAGTTTCTCCGCCACGTGCGAGTAGTTGCGCGTCTTCGCGTACAAAACTGTGCAGTACTTGCGCAGCAGCTCATCCGCGGTGAGATCGCCGGAGAGCACTGCATTCGCGAGCTCCTGCCGCGCGTCATTCGTTCCGATCACCGCGGGCCGGTACGCGCCGCGCAACATCACGCTGCGCACGCACTGCTCGAGCTCGCGAAAGTTTCCCGGCCACGGATAGTCGGGACCGGGATACGACTCGATCGCATTCACGACCTGCGTCGCCAATGCGTCCGCTTCCGCTTCACCCGCAACGCGCGCGGAGATGAAGCGCGCGAGATGATGCAGCTCGCCCGATTCGCGCAACTGTTCGCGTAACGCCGGCGTGCTGATCGCGTCCGCGCAGAGTCGATAGAAAAAATCGTCGCGAAACCGGCCGGCGCGAATCTCAGAAGGCAGGTCGCGATTCGTCGCCGCGATGATCTTTCCTTCGAAGCGCCGCGCGGTCGTATCGCCGATGCGTTGCAGCGTGCGCGTCTGAATCACCCGCAGTAACTTCACCTGCACCGCGGCATCGACTTCGCCGATCTCATCGAGGAACACGGTTCCATGCGCGCCGCACGATTCGAGAAAGCCGGTGTGATCGTCGATCGCGCCGGTGAACGAGCCTTTGCGATGACCGAAGAGCTCGGACTCGATGAGCGTCGGCGACAAGGCCGCGAGATTGAATCCGACGATCGTCGAATCGGCGACGAAGCGTTCGCGCTTGTCATCAAACGCGACGTAGCGCGACAACGCGATCGCGCGCGCCACCAGCTCTTTGCCGGTACCGGTCGGTCCGGTGATGAGCGTCGCGACGTCGGTCATCTTTGCGTAAAGCGAACGGCGATAGCGGCGAATGTCGTTCGTGAAGATCGACTCCCACACGCTCGCGCGCAGTTTCGCCGCGGCATGCGAGCGTCCGACGATGTTGCGAAAGATGTGATGAAACGCGCGGCGCAATTGAAAGAAGCAGGCGAACAAATGCGGGACGTCGACGCGAAAGCCGTCGAGGTACGTTTCTACGTCTCGTGCGAATGCTTGATAGAACGCCGCTTTCTGAGTAGCGCTGTTGCGCTCGATCAACTCGAGGAAGGACTCGCGATAGCGTTCGTACAGAAAGTAATAAACGACACCTTCGTAAATCTCTCGTTCTCCATCACTCGCATCGCCGATGCGCGGCAACAGCGACTCGACGAGCTTCGCGCATTTCGCATCGATCAGATCGACGTTCGACTTGCGATCGAGATCGGGCAGAAGGCTCCAGTAGGACTGGCTGGCGATGTAGTCGTGGCCGAGGATGCGGCGCTCGTGGTCGATGCGTGTGGCGAGGAACGGATTGACGTACGCGAGCCCGGAGAGCTCCACCGCGAGTGCGCGCTCGGCAGGAGTGAACATGCATCGAATGTACGC
>JBQCJC010000378.1:0-3270 GCA_051953135.1 Thermoanaerobaculia bacterium
TCGTGGCGAGGTCCAAACATTTCGGGCTGAGTGCCCCAGGCGTGCGTGCTCATCGCGCAGATCCAACTCGCCGAGGGCGTTGGGGATTTCCACTCAGTTGCGGAGAGCGGTGTTGCGCGCCTACCATAGAAACCTCGCAAAAGAATCCCCGGGGGTCGAATCATGAGGAGGTGTGGTATGCGGATGGGGAGAATTCTCGCGGTTGCACTCGCAACGCTCTGCTGTTCGACTCTCGCCTACGCGACGCATATTCCGGCTAGCGGCGAAGTCATTGTCTACGACGGCACTCTCAATCCCGGCGTGGCGACAACCGGCACGATCGGATGGGTCTCACCGGAAGACGGCTACGACTGGTTCTGCTTCAACACCACGAGCGGTACCGCGGTCACGATCAAAGTGACACGCACATCGGGCGACATCGTGCCGAACACCGGCATCATGAGCGGACTCGCGGAAGCCGGTGGGACGGCCACGTTGACGCAGCTCGCCGCGAGCGACAATCCGGACGCGGCGACGGTGACGCTGAACTACGCGCCCACGGCCACCGGCCTGGTGACATTGTGGATCTCAACCTTCCTCGGCGAAGACGGCGGCAGCTACACCGTCACGATGACCGGCGGCACCCCGGGCTCATGCAGCGGCACCACGATCGACGACTCGGTTCGAATGCAGGTAGTGTTCGATTCCGCGTTCGACGTTGACCCGGTCCTCACCGGCAACTCGCGTACTGTCGGCGTGCCGTTCCAGACGCAGATCAATGCAAGCACGTTCGATCACGACGTCGCGCTCAGCGTCACCACCGACGCCGAGCCGTGGGAAACTGTAACCGCGACGGTTACACCTGCGATCATCCGGCACCCGGGAAACGGCACCGGCACCGTCTCGGTCACGACCGGGCCGTTGACGTTCCCGCGTCTCTATCGCGCCACGATTCACGCACAAGCCTTGAACGACAACGGCGTGCCGACCGGCGAGACCGATGAAGCGTCGGTGCTCCTCGATGTCCAATGCACCCCGCCGTTCATCCTCGGCTCCGATCAACCGAAGAGCATCAGCGCGAACAACGGCACGCAGGTGCAACTCGAAGTGAAACCGAGCGGCACCGGCCCGTTCTTTTATCAGTGGTTCACCGGATATCCAGGACAGGTCACGACACCCGTGCAGGCCGCGAATGAACCGCAGCTGATCTTCACGACGCGCGCATCGAACACGTACTACGTGCGCGTGACGAACGCGTGCGGCTCGGTCAACAGCCTCGCGACGACGGTCACGACGATCGGCACGTTGACGAACGTGCGTCGTCGCAGCGGCAGCTAACGCAACGACAATCGCATCGAAAGCAAAACGCCCGGCAATGCCGGGCGTTTTCGTTGTGGCTGCTTGGTGCCGCCACCCGAGCTCCAGATACCTCGCTCACGCTCGGGATGACATTGCGGTCATCCGAGGATTTCTCGTAGCGCATTTGGCGCGGTGTCGAGCGCCTCGTTCAGACGGTCAGCATCTTTACCACCTGCCTGCGCGAGGTCCGGCTTGCCGCCGCCTTTGCCGCCGACGATCGGCGCGAGCTTCGAGATCAGCGTATTCGCCTGCACGCGATCGAGCAGATCTTTCGTCACCGCGGTGAGCAGCGTGACTTTGCCATCCGCCGCGCTGCCGAGAACGACCACACCGCTCTTGATCTTCGAACGAAGTTCATCCGCGAAGTTGCGAAGATCGCCGCCGGTCAGTTCGTCGACGCGTTTCGCGATCAGCTTCACGTCGCCGATCGTGATCGACTCATCCGCGGATTGCGATGAAGAACCGCCGCCGGTTGCGACGCGCACCTTCAGCGCCTTCAGTTCCTTCTCGAGCTGCTTCTGCTTTTCCTGCAGCGAGCGCACGTACGCCGGGATCTCGTCGAGCGACACGTTCGCGTGCGATGCGATCGAGTGCGTCGTCTCATCGAGCTTCTGGAACAGCGACAGCGCGCCGCGTCCGGTCACCGCTTCCATGCGACGCACGCCGGCCGCGAGCGAACGATCGCTCGTGATTTTGAACAGACCGATGTCGCCGGTGCGATTCACGTGGCAGCCGCCGCAGAACTCGCGCGACCAGTCTCCTGCCGCGACGATGCGCACAACCTCGCCGTACTTCTCGCCGAACATCGCGACCGCGCCGCTCTGCTTTGCCTGCTCGATCGGCATGGTCGTCTTCGTGACCTCGAGGTTCTCGCGCACCTTCGCGTTCACCGAGTCTTCGATCTGCTTGAGCTGCTCATCGGTGAGCGGCTGGTGATACGTGTAGTCGACGCGCAGACGATCGGGTGCGACGAGCGAGCCCGCCTGCTGCACCGTCGGGCCGAGGATGTCCTTCAGCGCTTTGTGCAGCAGATGCGTGGCCGTGTGATTCGCGGTCGTGTCGAGACGCACCGGCACCGGCACGTTCGCGCGCACTTTGAGGCCGACCGAGAGCACACCTTCGTCGACGTGCACGCGCGACACGGGCAGATCGCCCGCCGGTGCTTTCACCGTCGTGATGACTGTCGCACGGCCGCCGTTCCACACGAGCGTTCCGGTGTCGCCGATCTGACCGCCGGACTCGGCGTAGAACGGCGTCGGGCCGAGAATCACTTCACCCTCACTGCCGTGATGCAGCGCCTGCGATTCCTCGCCCGCGATCACGATCGCTTTGATCTCGGATTCGACATCGGTGAGCTGGTCGTATCCGACGAACTCCACCGCGCCGACTTTCTGCGCGATCGTCGCGAACGTTTCGGCATCCGCGGACATCTGGAACTTGCCCGCGGCCTTCGCCTTCGCGCGCGCGTCCGCCATCATCTGTTCGAAGCCGGCCTTATCGAGCGTGACGCCTTCTTCTTCCGCCATCTCCACGATCAAATCGATTGGGATCCCATATGTATCGTAGAGGCGGAACACTTCCGCGCCGCCGAGGGTGGTCTCGCCGCGATGCCTGACATCGTCAAGCACTTGACCAACGCGCTCCATGCCCGTCGTCAGCGTGCGCGAGAAACGCTCTTCTTCCGACTCGAGCGTTTTGAGAATGGCCTCACGACGATCGCGAATCTCGGGATACGCCTCGCCCATCGCTTCAATCACGGCGTCGACGAGTTGCGTGAGCAGCACCGGCGCCGGCAGCTTGCGGCCGAAACGAATCGCGCGGCGAATGATGCGGCGCAGCACGTAGCCGCGGCCTTCATTCGACGGAATCACGCCGTCGCTGATCAGGAACGTTGACGCACGCGCGTGATCGCAGAGCACGCGCACGGCGGTG
>JBQCJC010000379.1:0-2838 GCA_051953135.1 Thermoanaerobaculia bacterium
CCGCCGCGCGCGTGCGCTGACGGAAGTCGATCGCGAGCAGTTGCGTGCGCTTGCATTCGAGCTCGCGGAGCAGACGAATGCCGAGGTGGGGGAGAGGATTCGGGGCATGTTCGCGCTGGCGTGAACGGGATTGAGGATTGAGGATTGAGGATTAAAACCGTGCGAAGCCACCGCAATCCTCAATTCTCAATCCTGAATCCTCAATCCCCGTCAATCCCCGTTCAGGTGAAGGGAAATACCCTAAACTCCCGTCGCGGTTGACCTCGATCGCGGCACGATGAAATTCTCCGACAAGTTCCAGTACCTCCGTTATCTCGTCGACAAGCGCGGCATGCGCCCCGTCTACCTGATCCTCGGCCTCACGTACGACTGCAATTCGTTCTGCCGTACGTGCTTCAACTGGGAACAGCTCCGCAAAAACAAAGAGCACGAGTTGTCGCTGGACGAGATCAGGAAGACGCTCTCGTCGATGGGCGATCTGCTGTTCATCGTCATGAGCGGCGGCGAGCCGTTCCTGCGCCGCGATCTGCCGGACATCTGCGAATTTCTCTCGACGAACAACAACGTCAAACAGATCACGATCCCGACCGGCGCGATCACGAGCGATCTGATCGCGCGCCAGGTCGAGACGACATTGCAGCGCTGCCCGAACACGCAGATCGTCGTGAATCTCTCGATCGATCACATCGGCGAGAAGCACGACTGGATTCGCGGCGTCCCAAACAATTACGAGCGTGCGAAGAAGACGTACGCGCTGCTGATGCCGCTGAAGGAGCGTTACGCGAATCTCACGGTGAACGTGCACACGTGTTTGTGCACGTACAACGCGGATGATCTCGATGTGATGTTCGAAGGCGTGAAGCGCGATTTCCCGAAGATCTCGTTCCATTCGTTCGAGATGCTGCGCGGCGATCAGCCGGACAAGAACATTCAGCCGATCACGACGGAGAAGTACCGCGCGCTGTTGCCGAAGCTCGAGGAGTACTGGAGCTCGTTCCGCAATTACGACGGGTTCCTGAAATTCGTGAAGGTGTATTCGCGACAGATGGAGCTCGCGGTGCTGGAGCAGGAAACGCAGGTGCGTCCGTGCCACGCGGGTCGCGTGAGCGGCGTGCTCGATGCGCGCGGCGAAGTGCGCATGTGCGAGCTGCGCGATGCAGTCGGCAACGTGCGCGACACGGGCTACGACTGGGACAAGCTCTGGTTCTCCGAAGCCGCCGATGAGCAGCGACGCTCGATCCGCGCGAAGGAGTGCCACTGCACGCACTCGTGCTTCATGTCGTCGAGCCTCGTGTTCGACTGGCGCACATGGGGCGCGTATTTGCAGTCGACGGTCGTGAATTTTCTTTCAGTGGCATGAGCGGAGAGCGGTTGTCGGTTGTCGGTTGTCGGTTGTCGGGGGAACCGTCGCGATCGAATACTGCTGACGTCGTGCTTTACGGGAAGTCTCTCGATGTCCGTCGCGAGAACCTGCCATGACGTCGACGCCGCTGCCTTCGTCTCTCCCAACAACCAACAACCAACAACCAACAACCGTCATCATCGGCCCCGTCCCTCCCTATCGCGCCGGCATCGCCTACTGCACGAAAAAACTCGCCGAGGAGCTTGGCGCGGAGGTCATTTCGTTCTCACGACAATTTCCGCGCTCGCTTTATCCCGGCTCTTCCGACATCGACGAAACGCTGCCGCGATTCGATGCGCGATTTCTGCTCGACATCATCAATCCCATCACATGGATTCGCACGGGATTGCTGCTGCGTCGCGAGAAACCGGATGCGGTGATTTTTGTGTGGTGGGTGTGGGTGTGGGCACTTCCGTACCTCACGATCCTCGCACTTCTGCCGGGACGTACGCGCGTCCTTCTGCAATGCCACAACATCGGCGATAAGGAACCGGCGGCGTGGAAGCGCTGGCTCACGAATCGCGTGCTGAATCGCGGCGATGTGCTCGTCGTTCATGCGAAGAGCGAAGCGGACGATGCGCGAAAACGCACGTCGAAGCCGATCGTCGAAACGTTTCTTCCCGTCCACGAGTTAGGCGGCGCGATTCCGTCGCGTGCAGATGCGCGCAAACAACTCGGCCTCACCGGCAATGTCGCGCTCTTTTTCGGGCACGTGCGTCCGTTCAAAGGGCTCGACATCGCACTGCGCGCGTGGCCGATGCTGCGCGAGCGCGTCACGCTCGTCGTCGCGGGCGAGGCGTGGTGGAAAGGGGAGGAAGAGTATCGGCAACTCGCGAGGGGACTCGACAACGTGCGACTCGAGTTTCGCTTCATCCCTGATTCCGAGATCGCGACGTACTTCGCCGCGAGCGATGTCGTGCTTGCGCCGTATCGCATCGAAGCGCAGAGCGGCGTCGCGCTGACCGCGTTTCATTTCGCACGACCAGTGATCGCGACGACCGTCGGCGGTCTTCCCGAGATCATCGAGGAAGGCGCGAACGGCTTGCTCGTCGAGCCGGAGAATCCCGCGGCGCTCGCGAAGGCGATCGATGCGTTTTTCGCGCGTGACGATCGTGAGAGCATGGAACGACACGCCGCCGCTTCGGCCCGTAAGTATTCGTGGACGGAATACGGACGACTGTTTCGAGACTTGGTGAACGCGCGATGAAATTCTCCCCGAGCCGCATCAAAGTCGGCCTCGAGCTGACGTCGAAGTGCAACCTGCGGTGCGGCATGTGCCCGCTGCCGGTGCTTCGCCGTCCGTACGAGGACATGGAATGGTCGCTCGTGGAGAAGGCCGAGCGCGAGATTCACGGCAACGGTCTCACGCTGGCGTGGCTGCATGAGATGGGCGAGCCGCGGGTGTCCTCGCGCATCGCTGATGCGATTCGCCTGTT
>JBQCJC010000380.1:0-2461 GCA_051953135.1 Thermoanaerobaculia bacterium
CCGCCGCCCCCCCCGGGCCGTGCACCCACCACCCGCAAACCAACAACTGACAACTAATTTCTCAACGGCTTCCCCGTCTTCAGCATGTGTTGAATGCGATCCATCGTTCTCTGGTCGCCTAACAAACTCACGAACACCTCGCGTTCGAGATCGAGCAGGAACTGTTCGGTCACCCACTGCGGGCTCGTGAGATTGCCGCCGCACAAAACCGTGGCGAGCTTCGCGGAGATCACGGCGTCGTAATCGGTCATGTAGCCGCCTTGATGCAGCACGTGAATGCCGGCTTTCAGTGCGGCGAGGACATCGCGTCCGCCGATGAAACAGTTCTCGCCATTCACAGGCGGCGCGTAACCCGCGGCGGCGAGTGCGAGCACTTCCTGCTTCGCTTCATGCAGCAGATGATCGCGATTCATCACCACGCGATCGGCGTCGGTGAGAAAGCCGAGCGATCGTGCTTCCTCGCCGCTCGTCGAAACCTTTGCGGCGCCGACGGTCTGCAACACGTTCTGCACGAACGGCAGCGGATCGGCGCCCGGTGTCTTCTTCATCTCCGGCGAGACAACGCGGCGCACCATCTCCTTGCAACCGCCCGCGCCCGGAATCAAACCGACGCCGACTTCGACGAGGCCCATGTACGTTTCGCTCGCCGCGACGATGCGCGATGCGGCCATCGCCACTTCCACACCGCCGCCTAACGTGCGGCCGAACGGTGCGGCAACGCTCGGCTTCGCGGCGAAGCGCACGCGCATCAGCGCGTCCTGCATTCCCTTCACCGCGGCATTCGGATCGCCCGCGAGACCGCCGGCGAGATTCGCACCGACGCAGAAATCCGAGCCCTCGTTGCCGATCACGAGCCCGAGCCACTCGCCGCTCTCGAGCTCATCGACCGCGGTGTGGAACATCGCTCGAATGTCTTCGTCGAGCGTGTTCATCTTCGTGTGGAACTCGAGACAGAGCACGCCGTCGCCGAGATCGCGCAACGACGCGCCTTTGTTTTCTTTGACGACGCGACACGTCGCGAGCGAGATCTGCCGCGCGTCTTTTTCGATCGCGACGTACGACTTCGATGCCGGGTCGTACACCGAACCGTTTTTGTAGAACGTGTCGTGGCCCGCGGCGAGCATCTCGCGCACCCATGGTGCCGGCTCGACGCCATGCTTCGACATCGCATCGACGGTTTGCTTCACGCCGATCGCGTCCCACAACTCGAACGGCCCGAGGTCGTGCGAAAAGCCCCAGCGCACCGCGTTGTCGATGCTCGGAAGATCGTCGCTGATCTCCGGCACGCGTCGCGACGCATACGCCAGCGCGTCATAGACGATGTGCCGCGCGAGCGCGCCTGCTTTGTCGTCCTGCTGCAGAACGAAGTTCAAACGCTCCGGCAGTTTTTTGATCTTCGCGGCTTCGGCGAGCGACGGAATCGCGGGCTCGATGCGCTCGCGATACTCACCGCTCTTGATGTCGAGCGAGAGAATCGTTTTGCCATCTTTTTTGTAGAAGCCCTGGCCGGTCTTGTCGCCGAGGCGGCCTTTGTCCATCTGCGCTTTGCGCAATGCTTCGACGCGCGGCGAGCGAAGCACTTCGCGCGATTCGTCATTCGGAATCAGGTCATAAAGATTCGATGCGACGGCGCTCGCGACATCGAGACCGACGAGATCCTGCAATCGATACGCGGCCGTTTTCGGACGTCCGATGAGCGGGCCCGCGATGGCATCGACTTCTTCGACGGTGTAGTCGTGCTCGAGCACGTAGTCGCTGAGCGACGCACCGCCGACGGATGCGAGTCGATTGGCGATGAAGTTCGGCGTGTCTTTGCAGAGCACGACGCCTTTGCCGAGGCGCTGTTCAGCGAAGTCGCGCACGAAGGTCGTGACTTCCGGCGCGGTGTCGGGCGTCGGAATCACTTCGAGCAATTTCATGTAACGCGGCGGATTGAAGAAGTGCGTGCCGATGAAATGCTTTTTGAACTCGGGCGATGCGTTGGCCGAGATCTGATGGATTGGCAATCCCGAGGTATTGCTCGAGACGATGCTGTTGGGCTTGCGCAGGCGATCGATGCGCGCGACGAGGTCGCGCTTCGCCTCCATGTTTTCGTAGATCGCCTCGACGATCCAGTCACCCTCGGCGATCCACTGTTCATGCGAATCGAGCGCGCCGATCGTCACGAGCGCCGCGGTCTCAGGCGTGTGAAACGCCGCGGGCTTGTTTTTCTTCATCCGCTCGAAGGAGGCCTTCACGATCTCCATCGTGACGTCGAGCAGGTACACCGGAATGCCGGCGTTCGCGAAGTGCGCGGCGATGCCGCCGCCCATGGTGCCGGAGCCGATGACAACGGCGCGGCTGATCGTGAATGACATGAACGTTCTCCTGAACCGTCTCTGTGGAGCGGCGGGGGGGTGTGGCCCCCCGGGGGTGGGTAGAAGTGGCTGGCCCGGGACCCCCCCCCACAAAGTTTTGTTTG
>JBQCJC010000381.1:0-6756 GCA_051953135.1 Thermoanaerobaculia bacterium
ACCGGGTGTCGGCCACAAGACCGCGAGCGTCGTGATGTCGCAGGCCTTCGGCGAACCCGCGTTCGCCGTCGACACGCACATTCACCGGCTCGCGCATCGCTGGCGTTTGTCGAACGGCAAAAGCGTCGAACAAACAGAGCGCGATCTGAAGAAGGTGTTTCCGCGCGAAGAATGGTCGCGCCGTCATCTGCAGATCATCTACTTCGGACGCGAATACTGTCCGGCTCGCAACCACGTCATTGCGGAATGCCCGATTTGCAGTTGGGCGGCCAAACGCAAATAACTCGTTTACAATGCGACGCGCGTGCGGTCCGCACTCCTTTTTTTCGTAGCACTCGCTCTCCCCGTGTATGCGGGTGAAGTCGATTTCCGTCCTGCGCCCGCGTGGGTGCAGACGCTCGATGCCGACACCGCGATCGAAGTTCCGCGGCAAAACGTACGCTGGGGCATCTACGACATTCTTCGCGATCATCAAACTAAAGCGGGCGATGCAAACGAAACGCGCTTTCATCGCACCGTACGCAAAGTGCTCTCGCCGAGCGGCGTGCAGAACGCGTCGGAGATCGAGCTCGATTTCGATCCGACGTTCGAGCGACTGACCATTCATGACGTCACGATCGTGCGCGGCAGGCAGCGCATCGATGCACTCGAGCCGGATGAGATTCGCGTCATCGATAAAGAAGATGACACCGAGAATCGCATTTATGACGGCGAGCGCACCGCGCTGCTGTTTCTCAAGGATGTGCGGCCTGGCGATGTGATCGATTACTCATGGTCGATCGCGGGCGGCAATCCGATTCTGCACGGGCGCTACAACGACGAGTACGACCTCAGCACCGCGGTGCCGACGAAGCGCTTGCGCCATCGTTTGTTGTGGCCGCTCGGACGTCCGCTGCAATGGCGCGGCGAAGATCCTACGATCAACATGTTGACCAACGCGCAGGAGCTCGTGTGGGAGCACCACGAGATTCCGGCGATCGATATCGAAGACGCGTTGCCGTCGTGGTACGAGCCGTGGCGCGAAGTGCAGGTCAGCGAGTTCGCGTCGTGGCAGGAAGTCGCGTCGTGGGCCGTCGCGATGTTCAAGGTCGATGATCGTTCGCAGCGCGACGTGAAGGCGCTGGCGGCGAAGATCGCAAGCGAGAACAAAACGCGCGATGCACGAATCACCGCCGCCATCCGGTTCGTGCAGGACGATGTCCGTTACCTCGGCATCGAGATGGGCCGCAATTCACACGAGCCGCATCAGCCTTGGGAAACGCTCGAGCAGCGCTGGGGCGATTGCAAGGACAAGACGCTGCTGCTCGTCTCGCTGTTGCGCGAGCTCGGCGTCGAAGCGTATCCCGCGCTCGTCAACACGCGACTGCAACGTCGCCTCGACGAGAAACTCCCTTCGCCGTTTCTGTTCGATCACGTCATCACGCAAGTGATCGATGGCGGCAAGACGTACTGGATCGACGGGACTATCGCCTATCAGGGTGGCTCGCTCGAAATGATCGAAACGCCGAGCGATGAGCGCGCGCTGATCGTTCGTCTCGAGACGAACGCGCTCACGAAGGTCGTGACGAACGACAAAGGTTCGATTCTTGTCGAACAAACGTATACGACGAGCGATTACACGAAGCCGGTCGAGCTCGCGGTGAAGACGACGTGGAGCGGCTCTGACGCCGATGCGCAACGCGCGGAGCTGGCAACGATGTCGATCGAAGACTACGCGCAGGAACGCATCAACGCGCTGGCCATCGATCAACCGAAAATCGAAGCGATCGGCGCGCCGAATGTCGTCGACGATCGCGTACGCAACGTGATCGTCGTGACGGAGCGGTATCGCATTCCGGAGCTTTGGAAGAATGGCGACTGGTCGTGGTATCCGCGCACGATCGAGTCGTATCTCTCGCGCCCCGACACGATGATTCGCTCGATGCCGCTGGCGTTCCCGTATCCGCTGAACGTGCAGCAGGTGGTGACGTTCAAGTTCCCCGAGGATGCGAATGTTGAGGAGTCGAGCTCGGTGACGGAGACGCCCGCGTTTCGCTTCGAAGCGGTCATCGATTCGAATGGCGACACCGTCACGATTCGACAGACGCTCAAAGCATTGCGTGATGCCGTCGACGCGAAAGATGTTCCCGATCATCTGACGAAACTCAGCGAAGTGTGGAGCACGATCGGATTTCATTTCGCGCCGGAAGGTGCGCAGAAACCGCGCGAGACCGCATCGGACACTTCATTGCCCGCATGGGGCGTCGGACTCGCGGTCGTGGCCGTGTTCGTCGCGATGTGTGTGGCACTCGCGATCGGCAAACATCGCGACTCCGCGCCCGCATTGCGATTCGCATTCGCGCCGGGCGAGTCGCCCGCATCGGCGTTGTCGATCGCGCGCGAAGACGAGATCGACACACATCTCGCCGAGCTCGCATGCGCGTGCGGCGCGACGCTCACCTCCGCGCCCGACGTGCAACGTGCGTTGTACGCCGAGCGCGAGATGATGATTGCGACACGTCAGTGCAATCGATGCGGCAAAGAGCAGAGCGTGTACTTCACGGCCGCTTGAGTTTTCGCACGCTTCCGTCTTCGAACTTCACCCACTTCGGCACATCGCCTTCCGCAACGTTCACGTGCAGCGCTGCCGTCGCGCCGACGCCGCGCTCCGGCACGACATACGCCTCGCTCGCGCCACGCGCCCACGCGTACGTGATCGTCGCCGGTGCGACGAACGCCTGCGGCCCGCGCGCGGTTTGATCGATGATCCCGCCGCTCGTTCCTCGCGACGTTGCAGACCACTCATCTCCGCTGCGACGGAATCGCGTGCGCGTTGCCAGTCCGTCGCGATGCGTCACCTCGACGAAGCGCGGCTTGCGATCGTGATCGATCGACGCCCACGTCTCGATCACCGCGCCATCGATCTTCGTGAGCACGCTGTGCGCGATCGATCCGCCGCCGGGACGTTCGTAGATCTCGAATGTCTCCGTGCCTTCGATGCGACGCCGCGCATTGCGCCATTCGTATGTGCCTGACGTCAGCAACGCGCCGCGCTCGTAACGACTCGGATGCGGCTTCGGCGTTCCGGCTTCGATATCGCACACATCGTCTTCGATCGTGCCGTTCGCCGGCGTCTCGACGAATCGTCCGAGCTCTTTGCCATTGCGCTCGACGATCACCGTCGGCACGTTCGTGATGTCTTTGCCCGCGATCGTTTCCATCGGCGTGACGAAGTCGGGACCGACGCCGATGAGATCGACGGTGATGTTCGGATTCGCCGCCTTCTCGATCGATTTCAACAGTCGCGGCACGTGTTGACGGCTATCGCCGCACCACGTGGCCATCACGACTTGCAGATGCATCGGGGCGTTGATGGATTTCAATCGCGCAACGAGCTTGTCATCAGGCTCGTACGTCTCCGCGATCGCACGCCACGTCGGAGCCGTAGCCCACAACTCCTCGACCGTCATCGGCCCGGCGTGACTCTGATGCGAAGAGATCACGACGTTCTTTCCGCCGACGCTCGCGATCATCGTGTCGTCGTTCGGCGCGAGCAGCGATCCCGCGTGCGCAGGCACGAGATCCGGCGACGTCGTCGCGCTCACACGATCGCGCGCAAACGTGAAGTCCGACTTCGGCACACGCGCGATTTCGTTCTTCTCCGGATCGAGCAGGAACACCTCATCGCCACACACGACCGCGATCATGCGCGGCGACGAGGTGACGAGCGTCTGCGCCGAACGTTCGAGTTTGCCGTCGATGTACACATCACGAATGCTGTCGCGCCACTCGCGCGGCGCATTCACCGCGGCCAATACCGTCAGAACCAGGGGGAGGAACATGGTGGGGGGCCTCCTTTTGGTCGTGAGACGCGGGAGGCACGTTCAAGTTACGAACGAGCGATGAGCGATGAGTGATGAGTGATGAGTGATGAGTGATGAACTGCAGTGGCGAGCATCGCGTCTGTCGTCATGACGTCATGCCGCAACGCGTGATTGCTTGCCGGCGCGGTTCATCACTCATCACTCATCACTCATCACTCACTTTCATCTCTCATCTCTCATCGCTCATCGCTCGTTTCCGCGACGACCTCATCCACAAGCGAAACCCATCCGGTTGAAATTTACTTATTGTCAGCTTCTGTTGCGGTCACTACGCGTGATCTCCGTGCAACTTTGGAAAGAGCGGTTGTGGCTTGACGAGAAGCTCGGGGCAGCTAGAAGAAGGAGAGACCTCGAGGTATGCGTAGCACTGGTAAAGTCAAGTGGTTCAATGATGCAAAGGGTTTTGGCTTCATCACGACGGAAAGCGGCGAGGACGTTTTCGTTCACTTCTCCGCGATCCAGTCCAAAGGTTTCCGTTCGCTGCCGGAAGGCGCTCAGGTCGAGTTCGATCTGATCCAGGGTCCGAAAGGACTCCAGGCCAGCAACGTCACCACGGTCTGATCGATCCCGACACCCACATCTACAATCACTCACGGAAAAAAGGACGGCGTACGCCGTCCTTTTTAACTTTTCGTCCACTGCAACCATGAAAAAACTGCTCGCGATTTTCTTCGTGGCGTTCGCCGCGTCTTCCGCCGCCGCTGCAGACATCGACGTCGTTCGACAGCAGTTCCTCTCGTACACCACCGCCGCCAGCTCCGATCGCTCCTCGCAGCGTATGAGCGATGCGCTCGCCGCGCTCGAAGGAGAAACGCGCTCCATCACCGCGCCCGGCTTCCTTCGCGACGATGGCAGTTGGAGCGACATCGACTACGTCACCGCGCCCGCCGGCGACTGGGGTCCGTGGTCGCACACGCGTCGCATGATCGTCATGGCGAAGGCGTATCAGACAGCCGGCCAATCGTTCTATCGCAATCCACAACTGCTCGTGCAACTCAACGCGACGCTCGCATACACGCGCAACTTCTACGGCGTCACGAAACTCCCGAACGGCAACTGGTGGTTCTGGACGATGGGCATCCCCCTCGACCTCGGACCTACGCTCGTGCTGATGCGCAACGAGATGGATGCGACGGTCTACAACGACCTCGTCAACGCCATCGCATTACGCATCGGCAGTTCTCCGACATCGAGAGGCATCGTCGGACCGACACCCACCGGCGAGAACCTCGTCTGGTCTTCGTTCACGCATCTCTGCCTCGCACTGCTCCGCGACGACAGCGCGATGTTAGGCGCGGTGCGCGACGCGATGGCGAGCGTCACTCGCGTCACGACGGCCGAAGGCATCAAGCGGGATCGTTCGTTTCATCAGCATGGCGCGCAGCTCTACACCGGCGGCTACGGCGGCTCGTTCGCGAACGACGTCGCGAAGTACGAGCTCATCACGCGCAACACAATGTATGGGCTCCCAACTGATTCGCTTGCATCGTTCTCCGACTACATCGCGGACGGCATCGCATGGTCGCTGTATCACATGTACTTCGACGTCTCGGTGATCAGTCGCGAAGTCGCGCGTCCGTCGACGTCGGGATTCAACGGCATGGCCGCGCTGCTGCAGGCCTCGCAATTTCCGAGCGCGCGTCAAACCGAGATTCGCGCCGCCGCGGCGAAGGTCATGCAGACGTGGCGCGGCACGATGAACACCGAGCTCGCCGGACTCGCGGCGCAGATCGAGACCGCAAACTATGCCGCGGCGTGGCCGTCGGGTCATCGTCACTACTTCACGAGCGACTACACGATCCATCGCCGCAACGGCTGGTTCGCGTCGATCAAGATGTTCTCGACTCGCACGAAGTCCGGCGAGGACACGAACGACGAAAACATCAAAGGCTCGC
Source organism: Thermoanaerobaculia bacterium (assembly GCA_051953135.1). GTDB lineage: Bacteria > Acidobacteriota > Thermoanaerobaculia > Gp7-AA8 > Gp7-AA8 > QHVT01. The sequence continues at coordinate 5,759 of JBQCJC010000381.1, forward strand.
GACAGAGCGATGGCCGCTTCTATCTCGTGCTGCGCGGCGATGAATACTTCGGCCGCGACATCTGGCCCGCGTTCGACTGGACGCGGCTTCCGGGCATCACGGTCGAACAGAAAGCAGATACGGCGAGCAACACGTACGGCTACGGCACGCGCTCGTTCGCGGGCGGCACGGGCGATGGGCAGAACGGCGTCTCCGCGATGGAGCTCGCGCCGCTCGGTTCAATGCTCGCGGCAAAGAAGTCGTGGTTCTTCTTCGACGATGCGATCGTGTTCCTCACGAACAGCATCCTTTCGCCGAGCGGCAATCGCGTCGAGACGATCGTCAATCAGTGGCCGCTCGTGAATGCGAGCTCGCAGCTCGTGCAGAAGAACGACTGGGCGTTTCTCGAAAACGTCGGCTACTGGTTTCCGACGCCGGTCGAGTTGAAGACGTCGCGTGAAACTCGCAGCGGTGCATGGGCGTCGCTCGGCGCATCGAGCGATACGACGGAAGTGTCGAAGCCGATCGTGACGATGTGGCTCGATCACGGCACATCGCCGATGAACGCAACGGCCGAGTACGTGATCGTGCCGAACGTGACGCAATCGCAGATGGCATCATGGGCCGCTTCGCGTCCGCTCGCGATTCTCGCGAACAACGATTCGGTCTCCGCCGTCCGCGACATCCGCAACGGCAACCTCGGCATCACGTTCTGGCGCGCGGGCGCAATCGAAGGCATCTCATCGAGCACGGCGTCGGTCGTGTACATCACGCAGAACACCGTCGCTCGCACGATGACCGTCTCGGCCGCGGATCCGAACGCAGGCAACAGCGGATCGTTCACGATCACACTGCCGGGCGCATGGTATTCGGATGAACCGTCAGTGACGCGCACGCCGCGCGGAACGGTACTCACGATTCCGAAGAACGGTGGTCAGACGACGACGATCACGTTGAAAGCCGGCCTCGCCAAAAAACGCGCGATTCGATAAGTGGAGCGGCGGGCTCTCAGCCCGCCG
>JBQCJC010000382.1:0-9560 GCA_051953135.1 Thermoanaerobaculia bacterium
CTCCCGACTCCCGACGCCCGACAACCGACTACCAATGCAAATGCGCCTCCGTCTCATCGAAGACGAGCCTCTCATCGCGCGGCAGCTCGCCGATGCGTTCACCGCATCGGGCTACGCGATCGATGTTGCGCACGATGGCGAGCGCGCGGATTTCCTCGCGCAAACCGAAACCTACGACGCGGCGCTCCTCGACCTAGGCCTCCCGACAATCGACGGCCTCACACTCCTGCGTCGCTGGCGCGATGCGGGGCTCACATTGCCCGTGCTCGTGCTCACCGCGCGCGGGTCGTGGTCGGAAAAAGTGCAGGGCATTGATGGCGGCGCGGACGACTACGTCGTGAAGCCGTTTCAGATGGAGGAAGTGCGGGCCCGCGTGCGTGCGCTCATTCGTCGCGCGAGTGGCCAGCTGCAACCGGAGCTGCGTCACGGCGCGCTCACACTCGATTCGCGCACCACGCGCGTGATGTTGCACGGCACGCAAATCCGGCTCACGAGCCACGAATACCGCGTGCTCGCGTATCTCATGCATCATCGCGAGCGCGTCGTGTCGCAAGCGGAATTGACGGAGCACATCTACGCGCAGGATTTCGATCGCGATTCGAACACCGTCGAAGTGTTCGTCGCACGACTGCGCCGCAAACTCGGTGCGTCGATCATCGAAACAATTCGCGGACTCGGCTATCGCATGGGAGCGCAACCATGAAGCTGCGCTCCTTCCGCTCGCGACTCCTCCTCGGCTCGCTGCTATGGACCTTCGGTCTGCTCGCGTTCGCGCATCTGCTGCTTCTCACGCTGATGCGTTTCTTTCCGGCGATGGGACGCACCGATCACCACGCGATGGTGCTGATCGGACTCGTGCTTGCGGTCGCCGGCGCGTCCTTGCTGCGAGGCAGTCTCACGCAATTGCAGAGATTGCGCGAGAAACTCATCGACGTTCGCGCAGGCCGCGCGCCGCGCATCGATGGCGAATATCTTTCCGAGATCACGCCGCTCGTCGACGATCTCAACGCATTGCTCGAGCATCGTGAGCGCGTCGTGCGCCGTGCGCTTGCGACCGCCGGCGATCTCGCGCATGGGTTGAAAACACCGCTCGCGATTCTCGCCCAGGAAGCGGAGCGCGCCGAGGCCGCGGGTCAACACGAGCTTGCGTCGACGCTCGCGCAGCAGATTGAGCGCATGCGACGCCAGGTCGACTACCACCTCGCGCATGCGCGCGCCGCGGGATCGGGTGCATCGCAATGCGCGCGCGCGAACGTGCGTGTCGCGGCGGAACGACTCGCGCGCACGATGCAGCGATTGCATCAACGCGACGTCGAGATCGATGCGTCCGAGGATTTGCACGTGCGCTGCGAGATCGAAGATCTCGAAGAAATGCTCGGCAATCTGCTCGATAACGCGTGCAAGTGGACGCGCTCGCGTGTCGTGCTGCACGCATCGCAGGATGGCGATCGCGTCGTCATCGCTGTCGATGATGATGGCGCGGGCATCGATCCGTCGTTGCGCGAGCGCGTTCTGCAACGCGGCGTACGGGCGGATGAAGCGGCGCCGGGATCGGGCCTGGGACTCGCGATCGTGCGCGATCTCGCGGAGTTGTATGGCGGCTCGATCTCGCTCGAATCGTCGCCGCTCGGCGGACTGCGAGCGAAGCTGATGCTGCCTCGCGGGAATTAACGTCGATCTCCTGCACGATTTCGAACACCATGCATACTCCCGGTGCCGGCCGCATGCCGCGAGGTGAAGGCGGCCGAATGCCTCGCGGCGAAGCGAACTCGAAGAAGCCGAAATTCGACGATGTCTGGCGCGAAGCCAAAGACCTGATCATGGCGCGGCGAAGCCGCCTCGCGCTCGGACTCGTGCTCATGCTCATCAGCCGCGGCGCGGGACTCGTGCTGCCCGCGACGTCGAAGTACCTCATCGACGACGTGATCGGCAAAGGCAGGCATGAATTGCTGCCGCTGCTCGCACTCGCCGCCGGACTGGCGACGGTCGTTCAGGCGCTCACGTCGTTCACACTCTCGCAGATTCTCGGTGTCGCCGCGCAACGCGCGATCACCGACATGCGCAAACGCGTCGAGCAACACGTGCTGCGTCTGCCGATCTCGTACTTCGATTCGACGAAGTCCGGCATCCTGATCTCGCGCATCATGACGGACGCCGAGGGTGTGCGAAACATCATCGGCACGGGACTCGTGCAACTCATCGGCAGCGTCGTCACCGCGATCCTCGCGCTCGGCGTGCTGTTCTATCTCAACTGGAAATTGACGCTCGTCACGATGGTCACGCTCGGCATCTTCGGCGCGGGCATGGCGGTCGTCTTCAAAAAAGTGCGGCCGCTGTTTCGCACGCGCGGCGAGATCAACGCGCAAGTCACGGGTCGCCTCACGGAATCACTCGGCGGCATTCGCGTCGTGAAGGCGTACACGACGGAGAAGCGCGAAGATCTGATCTTCGCGAAGGGCGTGCACAAGCTGTTTCGCAACGTGGCGAAAACGATCACCGCCGTCTCCGCCACCGGGACGTTCGCGACGATCATTCTCGGCGTCATCGGCGTGATCATGATGCTCGTCGGCGGTCGCGCGATTCTCAATCACACGATGACCCTCGGCGATTTGATCATGTACGTGTTCTTCACCGGGTTGCTCGCGGCACCGGTGATGAACATCGCGTCGATCGGAACGCAGATCACCGAGGCGTTTGCAGGACTTGATCGCATTCGCGAGCTCCTGCGCATGCGCACCGAAGTCGACGAAGACAAAACGCGCGAGCCGCTCTCGCACATCGATGGCAACGTCGCGTTCGAGAATGTTTCGTTCGAATACGACGCCGGCGTGCCGGTGCTGAAGAATGTTTCGTTCGTTGCACCCGCGAAGACGACGACGGCGCTTGTCGGCTCGAGTGGTTCCGGCAAGTCGACGCTGATCTCGCTGGTGATGACGTTCAATCGTCCGAAGGAAGGACGCATTCTCATCGACGGCCGCGATCTCAACACCGTGCGCCAGGACGACTATCGCTCCAACCTCGGCATCGTGCTGCAGGACAACTTTCTCTTCGACGGCACCATCGGCGAGAACATTCGCTACGGCCGTCCGGACGCAACCGATGCGGAGATGCACGAGGCCGCGCGCATCGCGCACGTCGATGAATTCGTCGCGCCGCTGGAGCTGAAGTACGACTCGGTGATCGGCGAGCGCGGCATCAAACTCTCCGGCGGACAACGACAGCGCATCGCGATCGCACGCGCGATTCTCGCGGAGCCGTCGATTCTCATTCTCGATGAAGCGACATCGAGTCTCGACAGCGAATCGGAAGCGAAGATTCAGGATGGCTTGCGTGCGTTGCGACACAACCGCACGACGTTCGTGATCGCGCATCGACTGTCGACCATTCGCGGCGCGGATCAGATTCTCGTGCTCGAAGGCGGAGAGATCGTCGAGCGCGGGACGCACGAAGAGCTGATCGCGCGCGGCGGTCGATACAAGCAGCTCTACGACAAGCAATATCGATTCGAGAGCGATCGCTTCGTGAATCCGGGCGAAGAGTTGACGACGGTTTTAGCGTGATCGGAAAACAAAAACGCCCGCCGGTTTCCCGGCGGGCGTTTTCACTTCGATGGCGTTGAACTTTAGAACGTGACCTTCGCGCCGATGCGATACACGCGCGGCGCCTGAAGTTCCGTGATGCGATAACCGGTCGACGTCGCGACGTCCGTGCCGCTGTTGTTGAAGATCGCGCCGTTGCGCTGCAGAACGGTGCGCTGATTCGTGGCGTTGAAGATGTCTGCCGAGACTTCGAACGTGCCGTAGCTGAGGATGCGGAAATCCTTCGCCACGCGCAGATCGAGCTGGTAGACGTTATCGAAGCGCCGCTCGCCGATCTCTTCGAGCGCAACCGTCGCCGTGCCGCCGCGCAGACCGCTCACGCTGTCGCGCAACACGTTCGGATAACCCTGGCGATAAAGAAGGTTCGCGCCGACGTTGATGCCGAACGGTGCCTCGTACACGCCACTGACGTTCGCGTTGTACTTCGAGTTGATGAACACATTGCCGAACGCACCCGAGCCCGCGGACTGCGGCGCGATCTGACCACCGATGCAGTTCGCCGGACCAGCCGATGCCGCCGCGCCGTTCACGATGCCGGTGCTCGGAAGTGCCTTCGTCGGATTCGCGTACGCATTCGGACCGCAGTCTTCGGTGTAGTCGTTGTAGCTGCCGTTCACGCGCAGCATCCACTTGTGCGAGAGACGCTTCGTGGCCGTGATCTCGAGACCGTTGTAGGTCTGCTCGTAATCAGGACGATTCATGATCACGCTGAACGTCGGATTCGGAACGCCGGTCTTGAGCTGATAGACCGGAGTGCTGCCGGTCGTGAACGTGTGACCGTTGCCCGTGAACGAACCGCCGACGGTGCGCGCAAGCTCGTAATCCGCGGACGTGTAGAAGTCGCCGGCGCCCTGAGTCTTCTCGTACCAGATCACCGGGAGATCTTTGTTCGTGCGATGCGTGAACGTGACGCCGAGGGAGAAGTCAGTCCACAGCTCGTGCTCGACGCCGACCAGGAACTCGTCGGTCGTCGGCGGGTTCATGTCGTAATCGATGCGACGCGTCGACGTGAGTGACGACGGATTCGCGGGATTGATGCCCGAGAAGCTGCGCACTTTCTGCAACTCGCTGCGCTGAATGGTGTGATCGCCATTCGCGTCGACGCCGAGGAACGTGAACTGCGAGCTGCCGACAGGACTGGAGCTCGAGACCGTCGATCCCATCTGACTCACGTACCGGTTGTACGCCGCGCGCACGAGCGTCTTCTTCTGCCCGCCGAGCGCGTACGTCAACCCGATGCGAGGCGCGATGCTCTGCCAGCTCAACTCTTCATCCTGACCCGGATAGTCAATGCCGGGAAGTTGTGTCGAGAGCGAGCCGCCGCTGCACGACAACGATGTGATGCAAGGCAGCGACAGCGACGACGAGAGCACCGGGTTCGGCGTCACGTCCATCGCCAGAATCTTCGACGACTGATCGTCGTAACGCAGACCAACCTGCAACGTGAGATTGCCGAACATCACGGTGTCGCCGACATAGAGCTCGTTGTACTTGCCCGAGTAGCTCTGCAGAGGCGGACGATAGAGAACCGCGACGCCGCAATCGGCGGGGAGACCATTCGTCGTGCAGAGACCCTGGCCGAAGCTGTAGTCCCAATAGCCTGACGACGGACCGGGATAGATCGACGCCGAGTCCACCGGCGTGTCGCGATATCCGTAGCCGAACTTCAGCTCGTGATTCGTGCCGGCGATGTCCGTGAAGTACGAACCGTCGATGCGGTACTGCTTCTGCGGACGATCGGTGATGTACGTGTAGTAGTTGTCGTGCGCAACATTCCCGCTGTCGAACCACATCGACGGCGCGCTGTCGCCCGCGCCGCCATTGCCATACAGACCGAAGCCGCCTTTGACCTTCGACCACATACCGGTCAGATAAAGATTCGCGCCGAAGAGCTGCGTGTCTTCCACTTTGTAGACTTCGGTGGGGCCGGTCTGCTTCCACGCGGTTTCGAACGGACGCAGCGGCGAGAGGTCGCGCGCGTTGCGATACTTGTCGCCGTACGTGTACGACGCGACGAAGCTGTTGCTCGTCATGAGCTGCGCGTTCAGCTTCGCGTTCTTGTTGCGAAGAATCGTGTCATCCGGGATGAAGAACGTCGGCGCGGGATTCGCGAGCGACTGCCACGTCGAGATCTTCTGATCGGCGCGCGCGATCCACAGCCACGCGCGATCGCGCCAGATCGGACCACCGACGTCCCCGCCGTAATCACGCACGTAGTTGACCTTGTTCGTGAGCGAGAGATACGGCTTCGCTTCGGCCGGCACCGTCGCTTCCGCCGACGAGCTGCCCGGAACGTAGAGATAGCGCGCGGCGCCGTTGATGTCGTTCGTGCCGCGCTTCGTGACCATATTCATCTGCACACCCGCGGTCTGGATGCGTGGATCCGAACCGCCGGTCGTGACCTGCATTTCTTCGAACGTGTCGAAGTCGTAGTACGTGGGCGACGAACCGGTCGCGCCCATGTCGGTGATGTTCACGCCGTCGACGTTCCACGTGCCGTCCGCACGCGGCGCGCCTTTCGAAACGTAAACGGACTGCTGACCGGACTGCGTGCCGCCGACGTTGATGCGATCGACGAAGACGCCCGGTGTCGACTGCAGGATCATCCACGGGTCGCGCGCGGTCGGGATTTCCTGCAGCACGGTCGAATCCATCGTCGCGCCCGTGCCGCTCTTGCGCACATCGAGCAGCGGCGCTTCTGCCGAAACCGTAATCGCTTCGGACATCGAAGGATTCAGTTGCAGCGTGACTTCCGCATTCGAGCCGACGCGCACGCCGACTCCACTGCGCGTGACGGCGCCCATTCCGGAAAGCTCGCCTTTCACGCTGTACGTGCCGGGGGAGAGGTTGATGAAGCGGAAGTTGCCCTCCGCATCGCTGACGGCGGTCTGTGGAGCACCGACACCACTCAGCGTGACGGTGACACCTGGCAGGGGCGATCCGTCGTTCGAGGTCGTTTTTCCGTAGATGTTGCCGGTCTGGTACTGAGCGGACGCGCTGACGGCAAACAGCGCGCACAGGAGCACAGCAACGATTGCCGCTCCTACGCGGGGACGGGAACTACGCGTCATAAACCTCTCCTTTCCTTTTCTCGAAAGAAATTGCTCCGACACAGACCCCGGGCCGCTTTTGCAAACGGCCCGTGACCTGTCACGGAACAACACAAGTTTTCAGGAACGTGAGAAGTTGTAGCACGAATGTGACCGAGTGATCACAATTTCGTGTTTCCAAAAATGCGCAGTGTGGTAGGCCGTGACCCCGCTACTTCTGTCGCCGGATCACGTGATCCAGCGCGAGCGCACCCGGACCGGATGCGGCGAACAAGAGGAAAATCCAGCAGAACAAAACCGCGGGCTCACCGCCGTTTACATTCGGCCAGAAGCTTTTCGTCTGCGCGAGATACACGTGGCCGTAGAAGTACGCGACAGCCATGGAACCACTGGCAATAAAGGACGCGGTGCGCGTGAAGAGCCCGATGGCGATCAGGATTCCGCCGAAGAATTCGATCGTGCCGGCGCCGTACACGATCCATGCAGGCGTACCCGGCGGAATGCCGCCGAATGCGCCGAAGAGTTTCTGCGCGCCATGCGTCGCGAAGAGTGCACCGACGATGAATCGCGTCAGTCCGTGAATGTACGGGGAGAGTGCGGTGAAACGGGTAGCAAATGTATTCATGATGCAAGCCTCGACACGCGCGTCTGCAAAACCACGTCCGCCGCGCGATCAAACATTTCGATCCAGCCTTGCTGCGCGTCATTCCGTTCGCGCGCCACTTCCGGCAATCCGTGCGTGAGCGTCACGAGCGTGCGATGACCGCGCGCTTCGAACACGATCCGCACGAGGGTCTCGGTTGGATGCGAGTCGCTCAGGCCGTACGCCTTCGGCGAAACGACGTTGCCATCGCGATCGGAGAACGTATCGATGTAGGTGATGAACTCTGGCACGACGATGTCCTGAAACACACCGCGTCCCCAGAACTCCGCACCTTCGGGCGAGCGCATGCAGAAATGAAAGATGCCGCCGCGACGCAGATCGATCGTGCAATGCGAAACGGAGAATCGCTTCGGCGCGAACCATTGCGATAGATGCTCGGCCTTCGTGAAGACTTCGAACACGAGCTCGCGCGGCGCATCGAACTCGCGCGCGATCGTGATCGCATCGGCGCTTTGCATCACAGTCATGACGCTTTCTCCAGTCGCGATGCGACGTACCGCGCGAGACGCTCGAGCGTCTGACGGCCGCCTTCGATCGCGCCATATTTCTCGACGACAAGGTCGCGCGCTTCGGCCGTGGGAAAGAGCGAGCGCATCGTTAGGCGCGTTTGTGCGCCGACCTGTTCGAACGTGATGACGACGTGGAAGAGACGCGCACCGCCGTCGCCATGCGAGTAGACGAGGCGCTCCGGCGGTGTGACTTCCTCGTACTCGATGCGATTCGGATAGTCGGTGCCGTCCGGGCCGTGCATGATGAAGTTCCACACGCCGCCGGCTTTCACGCTCATCTCATGTGTGGTGGTTGTGAATCCCATCGGTCCGAACCACTGCGCGACGTGCTCGGGCGTGGTCCACGCTTCGAACACCAGCTCACGCGGTGCGTCGAACATGCGCGTCTGCACGATCGTGCGCGCGTCATCGTTTGCTTGGATTGCGGGCATTGGTTTTCTCCTTCGATTTCTTCTTTTTCTGCAGCTCGCGCAGATAGACGTCGAGCGGGTCGAAACTCTCTTCCCAGAAGCGGCGGTAGTGACTCACCCAGTCCGCGACTTCCTTGAGCGGCGCGCCGTCGATGCGGCACGGGCGCCACTGCGCCTCGCGGCCGCGCGCGATGAGTCCCGCGCGCTCGAGCACTTTCAGGTGCTTCGAGATCGCGGGCATCGACATCTCGAACGGCTCGGCGAGCTCGGTGACGGTGCATTCACCCGACGAGAGGCGAGCGAGGATCGCTCTGCGCGTCGGATCGGCGAGGGCGGCGAAGGTGGTGCTGAGGTGATCCATAGTTAGCCTGTCGGTTAATTAACCAATAAGCTAAATATGAAGACGCGATTTGTCAAGAGGTGGAGCGGCGGGCTCTCAGCCCGCCGGGTCATGAATCACCGGCGCCGTAGACCAACCGGCGAGCTAAGAGCTCGCCGCTCCACCTGGCTTTCGCACGCGAATGCGCTGCACGATGTTCGCGAGCTCGACCGGCTCGCGCGAAATCACCACCACGACATCTTCGCCTTCGCGCACCGGCAGGCGAGGAAAGGTGTTCTCCGCATGCTCCGTGCGCAACACGACGCCTTTGCCGCGCGCCGCATCGAGTGACGATGCAGCCGCGACGGTGATGACGTATGGGCTCCCATCGAATTCGAAGTTGCCTTCGACGTGACGAAGGAGCAGCACGTCATCGGAATCGATCATCGTCGCGTTCGCGGCATCGCGATTCGCTTTCCAGACCGGTCCGTCGTAGAAGCACGTCAGCGCCTCGCGGCGTTGCTCCATCGACGTGAAGCCGCGAAACCAGACGAAACGATCGGGTCCGTCGAGATCGTGAAAGTGTCCGAGGACCTGCATGCCGCAAGCGGCTTGCGTGTGGATGAACTCGCGCTCGAACAACGCAATGAGTGTGTCGCGCTGACCGGGATGCAACGTGTACTGCCGCAGCTCGACAATCATGACGCGCTCCTCGTGAACTCCATGATCCAGTTCGTCTCCCACGTCTTCCCGCCATCCGCGCTGAACGACTGCTCCCACCGCGCTTTGTCGCGCGACTCGGTCGTCCAGAGGAATCGCACGTAAATCGCGCGGCCGCGGAACAGCTCCTGGTCATAAAACTCGCCGACGCCGTTTTTCCACGCGCCGTACATCGGCACATCGAGGCGGCCGGTTTTGCGATTGGCCCAATAGATCGCCCACTGTTGCGATTGCTCGTCGAAGAGACGCAGCGTCATGCCATGAATCGGACCGAACGGCGACTCGAGGG
>JBQCJC010000383.1:0-3350 GCA_051953135.1 Thermoanaerobaculia bacterium
CCATCATGTAGAGCAGCAGCAGCGTGATGAAAAGCGACAGCGCTTCGAGAAATCCGTTGCCCGCCTGCGTGAACTGATACGTGATCACGCGCCACACTTCACCGGCGCGCACCGCATCCCAGTTGAACGAAAACATCCGCGCGAACTTCTCCCGATCCTGATGCTCCAGCAAGAAGAACGCGACGTTCAGGAACAGGAGGATGAAGACGGACCGGAGGTTCTCACCACGAGAACGGAACATGTAGACGTTCGCAACGACAGGTCAATCGGAAAATTTCAGCGGGCGACGATGTCGTCGGTTCCCGCGAACACCAATCGATCGCCAATTTTCAGATTGTGCTTCTTCGCTTCGCCCGCGGCGAGCTCGAGCACGTAGCGCGACTGTACGCCTGGCGGATAGCTCGGACAATCGTCGATCTTGCACGGCGGCACGTCGTGTTTGATTTGCACGATGTTCTTGTTCACGTCGATCCACAGCATGTCCAGCGGGATCAGCGTGTTCTTCATCCAGAACGCATACTCGCCATCGCTCGGGAAGATGAACAACATGCCGGCGTTCGGCTGCAGGTGATCGCGGAACATCAATCCCTGCGCGCGCTCTTCGGAATCCGCGACGACCTCGATCGCGTACACGGTTCCATCGGGCATCGTGATGCGCGGCCCACTCGTCGGCGTCGCCGGCGTCTGCGAAACCGTGGCGGTGCCCTGCGGCACGGTCGCCTCCGACGTCGTCGATCCGGGATTCGAGCACGCAATCAACAGCAGCATCATCGCGGCTGCACTCTTCATTCTTCGACCTCCAGCACGTCCTCGGGTTCCCGATCGCGCGGGATGAGGTCGTATTTCTTCGCGTAGTAACGAAACGATCGGAACGACATGCGCAGCAACTCCGCGGCCTGCGTCTGCACGCCACCGGTGCGTTCGAGCGCTTTGAGCATGAAGATCTTGCCGATCGCTTCGAGATGATCCTGCAACGACAATCCCTCAGGCGGCAGCTCGTACACCGCGTCGGGTACTCGGCCGCCGAGGAGCACGTGCTCCGGTAACGACTTCGTCGTCAGCACATCCGACGTCTCGAGCGCGATCATCCTCTCTACGACGTTCTCGAGCTCGCGCACGTTTCCGGGCCAGTGATACTTCTCGATCGCGCGCATCGCATCAGCGGAGATTCGTTTGCGCGCGACGTTCATGCGCGTGCAGAACTTCTCGATGAAGTGATCGACGAGCAGCGGGATGTCTTCCCTGCGCGTGCGCAACGGCGGCAGCGTGATCGGAATGACGTTGATGCGATAGAAAAGATCTTCGCGGAACGTGCCTTCGCGAATCGATTCGCTGAGATCGCGATTCGTTGCCGCGATGACGCGCACGTCGATCGGCACTTCGATGTTCGAGCCGACTTTGCGAACCGTGCGGTCCTGCAACACGCGCAGCAGCTTGATTTGCATCGCGGTCGTGGTCTCGCCGATTTCGTCGAGGAAGATCGTTCCGCGATCGGCTTCCTGGAAGAGACCGCGTTTCTCGCGAATCGCGCCAGTGAATGCGCCGCGCTCGTGACCGAAGAGCTCGGACTCGAGAAGCGTCTCTGGCAGCGCACCGCAGTTGATCGACACGAACTTGCCGCGACGATCGCTGTTGTAGTGGATCGCGCGCGCGATGAGCTCTTTGCCGGTGCCGGACTCGCCGGAGATCAGGACCGTCGACATCGTTTTCGCGATGCGCTGCACGATCGAGAAGATCTCCTGCATCTTCGACGCTTTGCCGATGATGTTGGAGAACGTAAAGCGCTCTTCGAGCGCGGTGCGCAGATGAATGTTCTCGTCTTCGAGCTCTTTGCGCTCGCTCGCCTTGCGCACGACGATCTTGAGCTCTTCGATGTCGAACGGTTTGGCGATGTAGTCGATCGCGCCGGCTTTCAATGCCTCGACCGCGGAGCGCGTCGAGGTGTGCGCGGTGATCATCACGAACGCAACCGACGGCAGTTGCGTCTTCGCGGCGCGAATGAAATCGATACCGGAGCCGTCGGGAAGCATGAGATCGCAGAGCACGATGTCCGGCGCGGCGCGTTCGAGGACGGCGTGCGCTTCGCCGAGGGACGCAGCGGTCTCGACATGCCAGCCTTCTTCTTCGAACACGATCGAGAGAAAGTCGCGCAGCGACGCTTCGTCATCGACGATGAGCAGGTTCACGTTCGCGGATTATATTGGCCGCCTTGCGACAGATCGCGCTGATTCTGCTGCTCGCCGCATGCGCCGCTCCACGGCCGGCGGTGAACGTGCCGCACGTCGAGGCGAAGCAGCGCGGTCTCAGTTTCGCCGCCGCGAATCCACGCTTCGGCACGTACGGCACCGATGCATCCGCCGCGTCGTTGAAAAACGCGCGCGATCTCGGCGTCGAGTGGGTCTCGATCATGCCTTTCGGATTCAAACGCGGCGACGAAACGTTGCGCAACGGAGGCTTGGAAAAAGATGACGCGGTGAAAGCGACGATCGCGCAAGCGCATGCGTTGCACATGAAGGTGCTGCTCAAGCCGCACGTGTGGCTGCGCGGCCAATCGCTCGACACCGATGATTACGAGCAGTTCATCGTGCATCTCTCGGAGCTCGCGCGCGATACGAACGCGGATGCGTTGTGCATCGGCAATGAATTGAAGTTAGGCCCGAAGGACGATGCGCGATGGCGCGCGATCATCAAACACGTTCGCGAGACGTATCGCGGCCCGATCACGTACGGCGCGAATTTTGATGAAGTGTTCGATGTGCCGTTCTGGGACGCCGTCGACTGGATTGGCGTGAGCGGATATTTCCCTCTCGTCGATGCGCCGTCACCCGATCGCGCATCGCTCGTGCAGGCGTGGCTGCCGATCGCGACGAAGCTCGAAGCGCTGTCGATTCGTTATCAACGGCCGGTGCTGTTCACGGAGATCGGCTATCGCAGTGCGGACGGCGCGGCGTGGCGGCAGTGGGAGATTCCGCGCGATGCACCGCTGAATCTCGATGCGCAGCGCGTCGCATACGAAGCGTTTTTCGAGACGATGTGGCCGCGGCCGTGGGTTCTCGGCGTGTATCCGTGGAAGTGGTTTTCATATCCGAATCACACGCACGCGCAGAGCAATGACTACGAATTCGAGAACAAACCCGCGGCCGATGTGATCCGTCGCCACTACACCTCTGCCGCCACGAGCGCGAGCAGTTCATCCACGCGACGCTGATCGAGGTACTCGGTCGCCATCTGTTTCATCAGCTGTTCGATGCCGGCCTTGTGGCGCTTCGCTAACGCGAGTGGCAATGCGATGCGTTGATGCAACGCGTGAAACGCGGCATTGCGCGAAAGGCGCGGCCTCAAAGTGGAGG
>JBQCJC010000384.1:0-10148 GCA_051953135.1 Thermoanaerobaculia bacterium
CCCGCCGAATGTTTTCTACCGGCGGGCTGAGAGCCCTCCGCTCCACTTAAAGTCCGACGACGTTGTAGCCGCAGTCGACGAACATCACTTCGCCGGTGATGCCGCTCGACATCGGCGACAACAAAAACAATCCCGCGTTGCCGATCTCATTGAGCTCCACGTTGCGACGCAACGGTGCGCGCTCCGCGTGATGCTTGAGCATCGTCGTGAACCCTTTGATGCCGCGCGCGGCGAGTGTGTTCACCGGACCCGCGGAGAGTGCGTTCACGCGAATGTTCTTCGGTCCGAGGTTTGCGGCGAGATAACGCACGCTCGATTCGAGCGACGCTTTCGCAACACCCATCACGTTGTAGCCTTCGACTGCTTTCGTCGCGCCGAGGTATGTGAGCGCGAGGACGGAGCCGCCGCCGGCTTTCTCGAACAGCGGAACCGCCGCGCGACTCAGTGCGACGAGCGAGTATGCGGAGATGTCGTGCGACATCTTGAATCCTTCGCGCGACGTGTTGATGAAATCGCCTTCGAGCTCTTCCTTCGGCGCGAATGCGACGGAGTGCAGCAGCGCATCGAGCTTGCCGAATTTCTCGCCGAACTCTTTGAAGACCGCGTCGATCTCCTCGTCCTTCGTCACGTCGCACGGCATCACGACCGCGTTTGGAATCGCCGACGTCAGTTCATCGACATTGTCTTTGAGGCGCTCGCCCTGATACGTGAACGCGAGCTGCATCCCTTCGCGTGCGAGTGCCTGCGCGATCGCCCATGCGATCGAGCGCTTGTTCGCCACGCCGAAAACGATTCCGGTTTTTCCGTCCAGCATTCCCATGGCGGCGGATGATATCAGCGCGCGTGGCGCGCGACTTCGGCGCTCATCTGACCGGTGATCATCTTCCACACCATCACGTAATCCGCGGCGAGCGAATAAAACGGGTGGCCGAATGTCGCCGGTTTGTTGTGCTCGATCACAAAGTGTCCGAACCACGCGAACGCGTAGCCGACGAGCGGCGCGACGAGGAAGAACCACGCGTTGAACGCGATGCCGCTCGCGACGGATGCGAGGGCGAGAATCGATCCGATGAAGTGCACGATGCGCGTGCCGGATTTCGAGTGCGCACGCACGTAAAACGGCCAGAACTCCGCGAACGAGCTGATGCGTTGCTGCTCTGTCATGACTGGTACGGGCGCGATTCTCGCACGATTCGATCTCTGCTATGGCGCAGGATTTCGAACAGCTCTTCAAGGACATCTTCGGCGAGCCGCTGAGCAAGCTCTCGCAATTTCAATCCGATCAACTCGCGAAACTGACGAGTCGTCTGCAGGACATCGCGCGCGAAGCGGTGAAGGACGACCTCACGAAGTTGCAACAGGAAGTGGCGGATCTGCGCTCGCGAATGGCGCGGATTGAACAGGAGAGAGTGCAAGCCGCAGCCGATTCGCTCTGATTTGTCATCCCGAGCGTAGCGAGGGGCCTGGGTGGGTGGTGGCAACGCACTGGTGCCACCCACCCATCCAGGTCCCTCGCTCACGCTCGGGATGACACATGGGGGCGCGTCAGAATGCGTAGCCGAGGGTGATGAAGTACTGATACTTGTCTTCCCACGTGTAGGCGCGCACGGGCATCGCGAAGTCGATGCGCAGCGGGCCCACGGGCGAGAGGTAGCGGATTCCGACGCCGCCGCCGTAGCGAAGCTGATCGAACTTGATGCGGCTTCCGGCGAAGACGTTGCCGATATCGGCAAACACCGCGCCGCCAACGGGTCCGAAGATCGGGAAGCGATACTCGGCGTTGGCGAGGAATAGTGAGTTGCCGCCGAGCGGAAGGATGCGGCCGTTCGATTGCAACAACGTCGGCTCGCAATCCTCGGGCTCGCGCGGATCGCTGCAGACGTTGCCGAGTCGATCGAGTGCGAATGCGCGGTGCGTCGTTTCACCTCCTGCGGTGAAGCGTTCGGAGAGCGGCACGCCTAACAGTTCATCGCTGCCCGCCTTCTTCGCATACGGCTGAATGAATCCGACGCGGCCCGAGAACGCGAGCACCGTGCTGTCGCCGATCGGCAGGTAATACGCGCCCTGCAAGTACTCCTTCAGGAATCCTGCTTTCGCGGAGAACAGCGGGAACGCGTACTCGACCGACGCGCTGGTGAAGAAGCCGCGATGCGGATCGATGATGTCGTCGCGGCGATCCCAGAAGAATGTCGGCGTGATGCTCGAAATCTGAATCGAGCGCAGCTCCGGATCGAGATCGAGCTCGGGATCGATCGGCACATCACTCGCGAGCTGATCGCACACTTCACCGCCTTCGCACTGCGAGATCTTGTACTCGTAGCGCATCGACCAGCGCGTTTGCAGTCGCGCGACTTTCGTCGCTTCGAGCGACGTACCGCGTTGCAGGATCTGAATGCCGGGACGCGTGCGATCGTCGGACTGGAAGATCTGCAATTGCAGCGGTACGTTCCAGCGCGAGATGAACGGCTCGCGATACGTGAGGAACGCTTCTTTTTCTTCGCGGCCGCCGACGAGCTCGATGCCGAGGTAACGGCCGGTGCCGAAGAGATTGCGATGCGCGGCCGCGATCGTGACGCGCTCGTGAATCTCCATGCTGTCACTCTTCTTCGTCGGATCATCGACGTTCGTCGTCGTGCCGCTCTGATCGCCGCGCGTTGCGCGCAAGCCAACCGCACCGGTGAGCGTGAGGTTCTTTCCTTCTTCGACGGTGATCACGACATCGCGATCGCTGACCGTCGTCTGCGCCTGCTCCGGTTGCACTTCGACGCGCTGGAAGATGCCGAGGCGATAGAGATCGCGTTGCGCTTCGAGCATGCTCGTGTACGAGAACGGATCGCCCTTCTCGATGCCCGCTTTGCGCAGCACGACATCGCGATCGGTGTACGTGTTGCCGCGCACGATCACTTCATCGACATCGATGTGCGGACCTTCGCTCACCGTGTACGTCACGCTCGCGCGCGTTTTGTCTTCGCTGATTTGCGTGCGCGGTGCGACCTGCACTTCCGTGTGACCCGCATTCGCGTAATACGTTTGCAGCGCAACGACGTCGTCGTGCAGCAACTGCGGATTGAGCGGCTTGCCGGCGACGATCTGCTGCTTCGGCAGATCGTGATGTTCAGAGACGCCTTCGACCTTCACATCGGTGACGAGCGTCTGCGGACCTTCGTGAATCGGGAACGTCACGGTCATCGTGCCCGCCGCGTCGTTCGTCGCGACCACCGGTGTGTCAACCGTCGCTTCGCTGAAACCTTGCAGCTTGTAGTACGACTCGACGTTGTCGCGATCGTCGCTGATCTGCGAGCGCGTGACGCCTGTCGGTCTGCGGAAGAGCGATGCGAGCAATCGGCGGAAGCCGCCGCTCGGACTCGTTTCGACGAGCTTCTCGAGCTCCTTCTCGCGCACTTGAATGTTGCCGGTGAACTTCACGTCGGTGATGCGGAAGCGCGGGCCGGGACTCACGTGAAACGTCGTCGTCCAGACGTTGTTCTGCAATTCGCTTTCGGTGTCGACGGCCGCGAGGTAATGACCGCGCTGCTGCAGTCCCGTGACGATCTTGTCCGCCGCCTGATCGACCGCGTCTTCGCTGTACTCCTGATTCTTCGCGAACGGCAGCCAGCGGCGCACCTGCGAGCGCGGCACGCCATCGACCGCGACTTTCACGATCGGTCCCGCGGTGGCGCGATAACGCAGCGTTACACCATTCGTCGCTTCGTCGTACGTGTGGCCGAGGAACTCGACTTTCGCGCGGCGGTAATCGCGGCGCACGAAAAAGTTCTGCATGCGATTCGCGTCTTCGCGTGCTTCGGCGATCTGAAACGCCTGACCTTCGTGGCGTTTCATCGCGTGCAAAACTTCCGCGGGCTGGAATGGCGCGGTGTTGCCTTCGAGCGCGATCTTCGTGATCGTCGCGCGAGGTCCCGGCGTCGTATAGAAATGGATGTCGGCGCTGTTGCGCGCGCGATCGAAATTCGTTTCGGGATCGACGGTCGCCTCGAGATAGCCGTCGCGCACGAGCGCTTCCTGAATGGCACGCGCGCTGTCGTCGACGTCATCGAGTGAAAGGATCTCGCCGTTACGCACGGTGAGCTCGCGCTGCGCGCGCTGACGATTCTTGCCGCTGATGCCGTCGATGACGATGTCGCCGACGCGGTAGTGCAGGAAGAGCGCGAACGTCAGCACCGTGCCGCCTTCGCCCGGCGTTGCATCGACGCGCACGTCGCGGAAGTTGCCGGTGGCGAAAAGGTTTTTGATCGATGACTGCAACTCGCGAATCGTGACGAGCTGACCGGGACGCAGCGTCACTTCCTGCGCGAGCGTCGAGGTGTCGAAGCCCGCGTCCGCGCGGAAGTTGATTTGCGCAATCGGCTGATTGTCCGCGGCGCGCGTGTTCACGGTCGTCACGCCCGGCATGCGCGGTGTTGCGACGGGTGCTTCGGTCGCTGTCGCTTCGCTGCGGATCACCGCGGCTTCGGCGATGTTGCGCAGCTCGTCGTTGCGGAACTCCCAGTGCGCGTCGTAGCGACGACGGAAGCGCGCATCGATGCGGTACTCGTCCGCTTCGTCACGCGTGAGCTGCAGCGACCAGTTCGGATTGACGAGCCACTCCACGACTTGCTTCGACTGGTTGTCGTCGAGGTTGTAGACGATGAGGAAACGAATCTTGTTCGAGAGCCGCTTCTCGAACGTGACGCGCGGACCCGCGCCGGTTCCGGTGTCGAGCGTGCCCGGGTCGTACGCGAATGAATCGACGAACGGGAACACGCGCGAGCCGATGAGCGAGCCGATGCTCTGATACAGCAACGACGTTCCGTACGCGCCGAGTCCACCTGCTTGCTGCGAGGTGTCGCGGCTGCCGATTCCACCGAAGCCGAGAATCGAGAAGAGCGTGATGTCGGATGCAGGTGGATCGGACGTAATCGTCGGCGTGAGCCGATCGAGTGTGCCGGTGAGATTCACCGTCACTTCGTACGGCCCGCTTTCCGTTTCACTCGCGCCGAAACCCGAGACCGTTCCTTCGAACGTGATGTCGAGATACGGATCGATGCGGAACGGATTCTGGAACGCGATCGTGCCGCGCGCGACGCGATAGTCGACGTTCTGAATGCGAATCTGCCCGCCTTCGTCGAGCGTGACTTCGCCGAGGATGACGGGATTCGCGACGGTGCCGGTGACGTCGAGTCGTGCGCTGCCGGTCACTTCCGCGATGTTGTTCTTCACCGCGAGCGTGTCGTTCGCGTTGAGATGGATGTTGAGACCGACGCGATCCTGCCACGTCGCCGCGCTCACGGTCGTCACGCGACTGCGCGCGAGCAGAATGTCGAGCAGCGTTTGCTGGAAATCGAAATCGCGGAAGTAGAGCGCGCGCGTGACGTCGATGTCGCCCTGCAACATCGCGCGATCGAGTCCGCCGGTCAGCAGCAACGCGAAGTTGCCTTCGAGTGTGAGTCCTTCGTACGCGCGCAACGCGACGCCGGTGCCCTGAATCGTGATGCGCACGCTCTTCGGCGTAAGTCCCTCGGTGGCGATGAAGCCGCCGAGGACCACTTGTCCGCCGCCGACCGTCGCGCGAATCGATTCGATCTCGATGCGATCACCGCGGAATCGCAGCGTGCCGTTGATGTCGTCGATCAGTTGCGGGAAGCCCGCGAACTTCACTTCGGCATCGACCAGTTCCGCGGTGCCGACGATGCGCGGCTCGGTCATCGTGCCGCCGATCGAGATCGCGACATCGCTGTAGCCTTCCGCGCGAAGATCGGCGACGAAGAGTTGCAGCAGTGCCGCTTCGACGCGTCCTCGCACATCGACGTCGATGCGTTTTGCGCCGCTGATCTCCGCGGAGCCAGTGACGGTGAACGTCGAATCGGACGCGCGCAGTGCGAACGAATCGATCTCGATGCGCCCGTTGCGCAACGCGATGCGCAGCGGCTCGGGCGTCGTGAATTGCTGTTCCGCGAATTTGAGATTGAACACCGGCGCGGTGGCATCGACGGTGAGCGCTTCGATCGGATTCAGTTTTCCGCCGAGCTTCATGTCGATGACGATGTTGCCGGCCGCGGGAAGCGATGCGGTCATCGGCGACAACGCGACCGCGCGCGCGATGTCGTTGATCGCGATGCGCACGTTGCCGTCGACCTCGAGGTTCTCGCCGACCGCGCCTTCGCCTTCGATCGTGACGATGTCCGCGATCGCGCCGCGCACGATCAATCGTCCATTGCGAATGGCGATGTAAAGATTCGGCGGCGCCGCACCTTCGGGTAATTGCAAACCCGCGAGCGTGCCGCCGGTGAGCGTCGCTTCGAGCACGAGCTCCGGTTGCGTGAACGTGCCGGCGCCGGTGGAGCTCAGCGTGATCGTGCCGCCGAGCATGTCGCGCAACGATTCGAGCAGTTTGAATTTCGAGAGATCGATCGCGGCGGACGAGATCGTGTAGCTGAACGTTTCCTTCCCGAGATCCACTTCTGCTTCGCCGCGAATCTCACCTGCTGCCGCGCGCACGAGCACAGTCGTCGCGCGCATGCGTCCCTGCGTGAACACGAGATCCGCGGATGCAAGCTCGATCGGCTCGCCCTGAATCGAGCCGTGACGCACCGTCACGCTGCCGCTGCCTTCGAGCGATTCTTTGCGGCCCGCGATTTTGAGATTGCCGGTGAGATCGCCGGTGACCGGCAGATTCGCGAAGTCGAGAAACTTCGCGATGTCCGCAACCGGGAAGTTGTTTGCGGCGATGTCGAGATCGAAGGCGACGTTGCCTTCACCCGGCATCCAGTTCACGGTGCCGTTCAGTGCGAGCGTCGCGTCGGCGCGGCGAATGGTCGTGTTGATGAATGTCGCGCGACCGTTCTCCGGAGTTCCGGCGACGAGCATCTTTCCGGTCGCGAGACCTTCGCCGATCTGCAGATCGAGCCCCATCGCATCGATCGCGCGTTGCGCGGGATACGCATTCGCTTCGACCGCGACGTCGAATCGCACGTCGCCGTTTTCCGGAAACGCGACCGTGCCGTTGAGCGCGAGTCGTCCGCCGTTGTCGTTGAACACCGCGCGATCGAAGGTGAGCAGCGAACGATTGCCGTCGTAACGAAGATCGATCGATGCATCGCCGAGCGTCACGTTGTTGTACGCGACCCGCGTCCCGCTGATCGAGGCAACGACCATCGGCGTTTCGAGCGGACCGTTGACTGTGCCGTTGATCGTGCCGCTGCCGCCGAAGCCGAGCAGCGTGAAATCTTTTTTGTCCGCCGATTGCGCGAAGTTGTACGCGATGCGATCGAGCTCCGCGAAGTCGTTGCTGCGGATCGCCATCTGCAGATTCGTGTTGAGATCTTCGATGCGCAGCGAGCCGGTCATGCTCACGTGCGAGCTCTCGGTGTCGAGCTCCATGCGCCTGAACGTGACCACGCCTTTGTTGAGCGCGAAGTCCGTCGAGCCGGCGACGGGAATCGGATACTTCGCGCGCGAGAACGCAACCGCGTTGCGCGACAGCGTTGCGGTGCCTTCGCCCGCGCCGCCGAGAATGTCGTCTTTGTTCCAGTGATACGCGAGCGTGCCGGTCGCCGCCGCGCGCAGTCCCGTGTTCTCGACCGTCCAGTCGCTGAAGAGTTGCTCGATCGAGATGTGGTCGTAGCGCAGATCGACGCGCATCGGATACGGCTCGTTGTAGTGCGCGAGCACGTAGTGCGCGCCGATCGTGCCGCCGCCGTACGTCGCGTGCTGCACGTCGACGGTGAGATCGTTGCCCGTGACGTTCAGCGTGCCGCGCGCGTTCGTCAATTCGTATGCATCCGCTTCGATTCGCGGCGACGTCCAGTTGCCGGTGAGCGCGAACTCGCCGGACTTCCCTTTCAATCGCGAGTCGATTGCGAAGTCGCCGTTGAGTACCGGCTCGACTTTGAAAATCTCTTTCACGCGCGGCAACGCGATGCGAGCCTGCAACTGCAGGTCATACGCGGCTTCGGTGAGCGGATCGAGCATGCCGCTGACGAAGGCTTCGATGCCTTGTCCGCGCAACGCGATCGAACGCAGCGCGAGTTTGCCCGGCGTGTACCGGAAGCCGCCGTGCATCGCCAGATCGAACTGGTTGTAATCCTGGATGCGTACGCGCACGAGAGAGCTGTTCATCAGCCCTTCGTACAACCCTTCCGCCTGCGTGACGCTCACCGTCGATTCGATGTGCTGCCCGACCGCGGCGATGTCGTGCTTCTGATCGAAGAACGTGAACGCGCCGTTCTCGATGTAGAGCTTTCCGATGTCGACGTGCACGATCTGAAAATTGCTCTTCGGACCGACGTGCCACTTCGGGAAGTTGTGCGTGCCGTCGTTGAAGACTTCGAACCACATCTGCGCGCCGCGCACATCGACGCGATCGATCTTCACGTCGCGGCCCCAGAACGATTGCACGCCGCCGGTGAGCTTCACTTCCTGCACGAGTGCGAAGTCGCGCGACGTGCCGCGCTTGTCGTTGGCGATGCGCAGATTGCGAATGGTGATGCTCTGCGGATGCGAGCGATTGAATTCGACGCGCTCGATGGTGACGTCGCGGCCGAGGTGGAACTCGAGATTCGCTTCGATCTTCTTGCGAACGTACTCCGCGAAGTTCGGCGAGCCGACGTACCACCAGCCGCCGCCGATGACGAGGAGCAGCAGCAGAAACACGCCGCCGAAGATCCAGATCAGTCCTTTGAGACAGCCCCACATCGGCCCGCGGCGCTGACGCTCGCGCGCGGAGCGATGCCGTCCGCGCCGCCGTGGCGGCGGCGTATTCGGCAACAGCGGGTCAGCCGGATCGTTGACGTTCATCGCGTGGGGTGCGCAACCGTGGCGTCTGCTTGCTAATCGCGGGCCACGAGAATCAGGTCGCGAAGGTTGTTGCCCGCAGCCGCAATCATAATCGGCTCACCGAGTTGCGAGGCGATTGAGTAGGAGTCGGAGCGTGCGAGCGCGGGCTCGATTTGTGATGCATCTGCAATCGCTTCGCGCCGCGGCAGATAAATCGCGGCCACGCCCGAATTTCCGTCCACGCCGTCGCTGCTGCCGAAGAGCGCTTCGCACGTCGAAATCATCGCGAAGCGCGCGGCCATTTCGCTGCAGCGCCCGCCGCGCCCATCCCCGCGAATCGTCACCGTTGGTTCACCACCGGCGACGAGAATTTGTCCGCGCTGCAATCGTGCAGCTCGCCGCGCGAGCTCCGCGGCCGCGCTCGATACATGGGATTCAATCTGTTTTTCGACGATCACGGCATTCGCGCCGATCAACGTCGCCGCGGTGCGCACGAGCGTTGTGTTGTCCGCGATCAGTGCATCAGGTTTCGTTGGTCCTGATGCGACATCGCTCCATGCATTCGTCGACACATCGGAGTAGACGAGTGTGATCGCATGACCGCGTACGCGCGCGCCGAGTCGTCCACCTTTGATCGCCGAGACTTCGCGTCGTCGTGCGTTGATCTCCGCGATCGTTCGATCGCTCGCGATCAGTTGCGCGTTGATCCTCGCGACTTCTTCTTCCGTGTGCGGCCCGAGCGGAACTTCGACGCACGCGGAGCCGCCGCCGGAGATGAGAAAGAGAATGTCGTCGTGTGCATCGACGAAGCGCAGCAATGCGCGCCCCGCGTCGAAACTCGCGCGCGTCATTTGCGGATGTCCGCCGAGGTGGACCTCTGCATCGACGGATGGCAGTCGATACCCTTCCGGGATTGCGACGAATGCGTGATCGATGCGATGCACTCGCGCGACGCCATCGAGCAACGCGCCCGCGCACTTGCCAATCGCCACGACGTTGTGCGGCATCGATGCGTCGATGTGCGTTCGCACGTACTTTTGTACAAGCACGTCCGGTGCGCAGAGTCGCAGCGACGTGAGATAGATCTCTTTCAGATCCACGGCGACACAGTATCCTCTCGCTCGTGCGCCGGCGGCATTTACGAACACGAGTCCTGCTCCTCACCGGAGCCTTCACGCTGGCGCTGTTCGGCATCACGTTCGGCATGAGCTGGCGCGCGCGTCTCGCGCAGGAGCGATGGACGCGTCTCATCGCCGTCGAAACGAAAGCCGTGGCGGTGCTCGAAGAGATCATTCGCGCGCAGAACGCGTTCTACGCGCGCTTCACCGCCGGCCAGGAGTCGCCGCGGCGAGATCAAGTCGTCGTGCAACTGCTCG
>JBQCJC010000385.1:0-19473 GCA_051953135.1 Thermoanaerobaculia bacterium
GCGAAGGCGCCGGCGCTCCGAATTTTTTCCCAGGGGGCGGCCATGCGTGTTACCGCGTCGATGTGCTCGATGCCGGACGCGGATCGGCCTGATGATTCCAGTAGAACCACGCGCCCGCCGCGCTGCCGAGAGCCAGCGCCAGCACCAGCGTCCACTTCAACGCGGACGATTTCTTCGGCGGCTCCTGCGTCTGCGGCACGTTCGCGTCTTCCACTGTGACGACCGGCAGCGGCTGCGTGTCCTTCACCGTCTCATCGAATTGCGAGACATCGATCGGCTCGAGCGGCTGCGTGTCTTCGAATTTATCGGTGATCGTGTCGTCGCCGACTTCATCATCCGTCGCTTCGACACGCGCGACGATCACCGTCACGTTGTCGGGCGCACCACGCTCGAGAGCGCGCTTGAGAAATTCATCCGCGGCGCGCTCGATCGACAGCTTCGCGATCTCTTTCAGCTCCGGCTCTTTCACGACGCCGTGCAAGCCATCGCTGCAGAGAATGAACGTGTCGTTCGCGCGCAACTCGAAAGGACCGCGCACATCGATCTCGACCTCTTCCGCAACGCCCATCGAGCGCTGCAGAACATTGCGGCGCGGGTGCGTCTCCGCTTCCGCCGACGTCAGCAGTCCTTCACGCACCATCGTCGCGACGAGCGAGTGATCGTCGGTGAGCTGCTGAATCTCTCCATCGCGCACGAGATAGATGCGCGAGTCGCCGACATGCGCGAACCACGCATGGCCATTACGAACCGCGAGCGCCGAGGTGGTCGTGCCCATGCCGCGCAGTTCGGGATTCGATTGCGCTTCATGAAAGATGCGCGAGTTCGCGCGCGCGAGCGATTCGCGCAGCGCGATCGGAACGTCCGTGGTCTCGCTGCCGAGGTATTGGGCTTTGACGGTTTCGCCGGCAAGACGGGAGGCCGTAGCTCCACCTCGATGTCCGCCCATCCCATCCGCAACGATGAGTAGCCGTCCTCCCGGATGGCTTTCCTTCTCTTCTTCCGGCGTGGTGTACGTGCCGAAGTCCTGATTTTCGGAACGAACCAATCCTACGTCCGTGCGCAACGCGGCCGTGACGATGAGTCGGCGGTGAAGGTGATGTTCGGACGTTGCTGGCTCGCTCATAGCGAACTACCCTGGACGCGGAGCCGGTAGTATAACCGCGTGGGAGACGGTCCGGCGCGACGCGGATCAC
The DNA here is from genome assembly GCA_051953135.1 of Thermoanaerobaculia bacterium. Taxonomy (GTDB): domain Bacteria; phylum Acidobacteriota; class Thermoanaerobaculia; order Gp7-AA8; family Gp7-AA8; genus QHVT01. Next base: position 1,194 of record JBQCJC010000385.1, read on the forward strand.
GTCTTATAATCGAGCACCTCGATGGAACAGCTCCAGATCCATTACGTCGATCTCGGCGTCCCGCGCGTCACCGACATGAAGTCGGATCTGTCCATCGGACGCACCGAAGGCAATGACCTGGTGCTCAATCATCCATCGGTTTCACGCCGTCACGCGAAGGTCGAATCCCGCGAAGGCCACTACTGGATCGTCGATCTCAAATCGACGAACGGTGTGAAGGTCAACGGCAATCTCATCAGCGAATCGATCGTCGCCGCCGGCGACAAGATCCTCATCGGCTCCGTTCAGCTCGACATCAAGCCGCTGCCGTCCGTCGATTTCTCCGGCGACTCGATGTTCGACAATCCGTCCGGCACGGTCATTCGCCGCATCTCCGATTTCAACAGCGAGTTCGGTCTCGATCTCGCCGAAGTGCAGCAGACCGGCGTGCGTCCGCCATCGGAGCCCGGCATTCCGGGCGAACCGTCAGTCACGCGCGAAAAGATTTTTCAGGTGCTGGTGCAGGTCGCGAAGTCGCTGCTGCAAACCGAAGAGCTCACCGATCTGCTCAATACCGTGATGGACATGATCTTCCGCTACCTCCCCGTGGAGCGCGGACTGATCATTCTTTTCGACGAACAGGGCGAGCCGATTCCGCGACTCACGAAATTCATCGAAGGCGCGGACGCGAGCGACATTCCGATCTCGCGCACGATTCTGAAGATGGTTGCGGATCAGCAGATCGCGCTGATGACGTCGAACGCACTCGAAGACGCGCGCCTCCTCGGCGGCAAGTCGATCGCGATTCACGGCATTCGCTCCGCGATGTGCGTGCCGCTGTGGAATCGTCAGCGCGTCATCGGTGCGGTGCAGGTCGACTCGCCGATTCACATCGGCCGCTTCACGGAAGAAGATCTCGATCTCCTCACCGCACTCGCGAATTTCGCGGCGGTGGCGATCGAGCGCGCGCAACTCGCGGAGAAGATCGAGCACGAGCGCAAGATCCGTTCGAAGATGGAGCGCTATCACTCGCCCGCGGTCATCGACGAAATCGTGAAAGGCACGTTCTCGTCGGTTGAAAACGAAGTGAAGACCGCCGACGTTTCGATTCTCTTCGCCGACATCAGCGGCTTCACCACGGTCTCCGAAACAAAGCGGCCGGAAGAAGTGCGCGAGTTTCTCTCGAACTTTTTCAGCGCGGCGGTGGACGCGATCTTCGCGTACGGCGGCACGCTCGACAAATTCATCGGCGATGCGGTGATGGCGTTCTTCGGCGCGCCGATCCCGCAGGACGATCACGCGGATCGCGCGATCATGGCCGGCATGATGATGATGGAGCGCGTCGACATCTGGAACGACGAGCGGCAGCGCGAAGGATTGCCGCCGGTGCGCATCCGCGTCGGCATCAACAGCGGTCCCGCGGTCGTCGGCAACGTCGGCACGGAGAAGCGCGTCGACTACACGGTGCTCGGCTCATCAGTGAACATCGCCTCGCGACTGGAGAGCGGTGTCGCGAAGCCAGGTCAGCTCGTGATCTCGCAGAACACGCTCGAACGCATCATCGGCAGTTTCGATACCGAGCCCCTCGGCGAGTTCGCGCTCAAAGGTCTGCAACAGAAGATGCCGGTGTTTCAGGTGAAATCCGCGCCGATTCCCGTGCGCAAAACGACGGCGTCGGATACGTTTCACGCGGCGAGAACGTAAGACGATCGAGTGCGGTGGCGCACTCCAAACAGGCGCGGAACTTTCAACTCTCGTCATTCGTTCATAGAACGTCAGCGATGCGCTCCTCGAAGTCACTTCTCCGCACGATTCTGCAGCCGCTCGCGATTGCGGTCGGCCTCGCTGCGATTGCGCGCGGAGCGATGCACATCTACGCGATTCCCTCGCTGTCGATGGCACCGACGCTCGAGCCCGGCGATCAGATCATCGTCACGCGTTACGTCGGCGCGGAACCGCAGCGCGGTCACGTCATCGTGTTTCGCTCACCGATCAAAGAAGATGAGTTGATGGTGAAGCGCGTCATCGCGGTGCCGGGCGAGCTCGTCGACAGCCGCCTCGGCCGCGTGCGCATCGGCGAGCACACGATCGCGGAGCCGTACGTGCTGCGTCAGGCGATGAGTGGTGCGATTCAGGCGCAAATCGTTCCCGCCGATTCGTACTTCGTCCTCGGCGACAACCGCGAGGATTCGCTCGACAGCCGTCCGTGGGGCGTCGTATCGCGCGATCGCATCGTCGGCCGCGCGCGACTCGTGCTCTGGTCTTCGAGCACGCCGCAGCACGAGATCGTGCACGCGGAAGGAGATGCGACGCCCGGCGCGGCCACGCGCATCAATCGCGGCGAACGCATCTTCAAATGGATCGAGTGACCTGTTACTCTCACGCGCAGTTCGTTCGGGAGGTCCACACATGCTGCGCAAGCGTCATGAACGCGGAGAAGGTCAGTTCGGTTGTCTCGTCGGTCTCGCACTGCTGCTCCTCGCGGCTCTCGTCGCGTACAAGATGATTCCGATCAAGGTGAAGGCCGCGGATATGCGCGACACGGTGTATGACGAAGCGAAGTCCGCGGGTCAGCACACCAACGCGCAGATGATGCGCGCGATCCTCTCGAAGGGCGAACAGCTCGGCTTCTCGATCAAGGAAAGCGACGTCACCATCGTTCGCGATCCGGCGAACATTCGTGTGGAAGTGAAGTACACGGTGCCGGTCGAGTTCCCCGGCTACACGTATCAATGGAACTTCCACCACAAGTCCGAGAATCCAATCTTCTGACGACCATGACCATCACGATCAAGATTCGCGATAACGGCCCCTATCTCGTCGAAGGCGACGACGTGAAACTCGTCGACGCCGCCGGCAACGAAATCCCCTGGACCAAACGCGCCCTCTGCCGCTGCGGCGGCTCGACGATGAAACCCTTCTGCGACGGCACGCACTCGAAGATCGGCTTCAAGGGTGCGAACGAAGCAGTCGAGAAATCGGAAGAGAGCACTTCGTAAGGGAGCGCGATTTCGCGCTCCCTCTTCATCTCACCACCCGCACCTCATCCAGCGTTTTCTTCTGAATGTCCGGCACGCGACATCCCTCGGCGGGATAGCCGACGGGGATGAGCAGATACGCGCGCTCGTTTTTCGGCCGGCCGAGGATGTCGCGCAGGAAGCTCATCGGGCTTGGTGTGTGCGTGAGTGTCGCGAGGCCCGCGGCGTTGAGCGCGGTGAGCAGAAATCCACTCGCGATGCCGACGGATTCGTTCACGTAGTAGTGCGTGACGTGATTGCCGTCCGCATCGACACCGTAGTTCTGCGCGAAGACGACGATCAACGCCGGCGCGACTTCGAGGAATCCTTTGTGCCAGTCCGTCTGCAACGGCGCGAGCGCACGTAACCACTCTTCGGTCATGCGTCCGTGGTAACTCGTGTACTCCTCTTTCTCCGCGGCGATGCGAATCTCGCGTTTGAGCGCAGGATCTTTCACGACGACAAAAGTCCACGGCTGCATGTTCGCGCCCGAGGGTGCGAGCGATGCGGCTTCGATCGCGAGATCGAGCAGATCATCGGGAACGGGATCGGAAGAGAACTCGCGGACAGTGCGGCGCACGCGCACGAGCTCGAGAAACGCGCGAGCATCGTGACGCATCTCCGCTTCAGATTTGCGTTCGCGCGAGTACGGAATGGTCGGGTAAGTCGTCAGATCCATGGAAGCACCATCGCCAGAAAGAGTCGAATGCAGGCAAGCTCGACGACGACTGATGCGATGAGCCAGGCCAGAGCCCGCCCGCGCATCCGTTCCGAGCGTGCAGCACGAACGATGCGAATCGCACCGACCATCGATGCGATGAACAGCATCGCGGCGATACTCCAGAAAAGCGCCGCGGGTACTCGTGAAAGAAACGAACTGAACGTGAAGTAAAAGAGCGCAAACAGAAACGCCGCCAACGGCACGATGGCGGCGTTTCGAAGACGCGTCGCCGCGTCATCAAGACGAATGGATTCGAACAACTAACCCGCCGCGACCGCCACCTGCGCGCCGCGAGTATCTTCCCAATCCTCGGCTTCCCGCGAAAAGAAGCTCACCCGCACTTTGCGGTACTCCTTCGTCGGATACAGCGCCTGCTTTTGAGAGAGACCGCTGTCGATGGCGAGATCGTTGATCACCGATTCGCATTCATCGACGGAACGCGCATGCACGGTCGTGTAAAGGTTGTACGGCCAGTCGTCATACGTCGGACGCAAATAGCAATGCGAGACCGCGCGATGCTGCGCGAGTTTCGCGGCGTAATCATCCATGCCGTTTTCCGGCACGACCCACACGCCCATCGCGGATGCAGTGAATCCTGATTTGCGCGGCTGAACCACCGCGGAGAAACGGCGAATCTGTCCGCGCTTCTGCAACGTGCGCGCGGCATTGAGCAGCTCTTCCGCGGAGACGCCGGTCATGCGCGCGAGTGCATCGAACGGACGCGGCTGCATTGGCAGATCGCGTTGCAGCAATCGCACGCATTCAATCTCGAGCGGCGTCAGCGGCGTGTACTCGCTTTGCGCCTCGCTCTCGTGATGCGATTCGCCATCGGCGCCGCTGGTCTTGTACAGACGCAGCGTCGGCAGCGCGCGCACGGTCTCGCATTCAGCTTCGCGACCGAGAAGTTCGATCGTCTTGTCGAGACCGAGCTTCGATTGCGGCGATACGAACACCGTGAACCAGAGATTGAGATCGTTGTTGCGGCGATAGTTCTGCGTCACGCCCGGATGCGCGTTGATCACCGACGCCGCGTCATCGATGCGATCCGGCGATACGCGCGCGGCGACGAGACACGATCGATAGCCGAGTGCGCGCGCATCAAACTGCGCCGCGAGCTGGCGCACGATGCCTTCGCGCTTCAGTCGCTCCGTACGCTTGATGACTTCCTTCTCGGACATGTCGAGCGACTGTCCGAGAAATGCGAACGGCGTGGAAACGAGCGGAATCTCCCCCTGCAGAGCACCCAACAGCTCCCTGTCCCGTTGATCCATTTCCTGCATTTAGACCCCTCGAAGCGATGAGGTTCCGGAGATGTGTGCGAGGTCTCGATTTTAGCCGAACTTCGGGAGTTCAGTCCCATCGATCTGCTCGCCGCGCGCGATCTTTTCGCGATGCTCGATCGCGCGCTCGATCACCGATGCGCGATCAATACCGAGGTAGCCGTTGGGAAATGGTGAGAGCTTGCTCAACGACGCGTCAAACAAACGAACGCCGCCGCGCATCGTTCCACGTTGCACGTGGTGATACGCGGCGGCGAGTTGAATCAAGCCCTGCAGAAAAATCTTTTCTTCGCCCGTGGCCGCGAGCCACAGCTCTTCCCACGCTTCGTGCGCATGCCAGAAGTGGCAGTCGTTGAAGAGGGCGATGCCGCGAAGAAGTGCGGGAGTCATCTCGGTGGAGTGCGGTAGCGCAAGCCACCACTTTCGAAAAGCGGCGGCTCGCGCCGCCGCACTCCAAACTAATCCGTGCTTCTCGTTCCCTTCCGCAACACACCACAGATCGCGGAGGTGAAATCGGTCGTCGAGCCTTCGCCGCCGATGTCGCGCGTGCGGTTCTCCGGCCCCATGCCGAGCACTTTCACGATTGCGTCCTGGATGCGCTTCGCAGGTCCCATCTCGCCGATGTGCTGCAGCATCAGCACGGCCGATTGCAACAGCGCGAGCGGATTCGCTTTGTTCTGTCCCGCGATGTCCGGCGCACTGCCATGCACCGCTTCGAACACCGCGCCGTTCTCACCGATGTTCGCGCCGGCAACGACTCCGAGTCCGCCGACGAGTCCCGCGGTGAGATCCGAGACGATGTCGCCGTACAGATTCTCGAGCAGCAGGATGTCGAACTGATTCGGGTTCACGACGAGCTGCATGCAAAGGTTGTCGACGATGCGATCGTCGGCCACGATGTTCGGATAGTCCTGCGACACTTCGCGGAAGCACTTGAGGAACAGGCCATCGGACAACTTCATGATGTTGGCCTTGTGCACCGCGGTGACGCGTTTGCGTCCGTGCGTGCGCGCGTACTCGAATGCGAATCGCGCGATGCGCGTCGACGCTTTCTGCGTGATGATCTTGAGCGACTCGACGACACCCGGCACGACTTCGTGCTCGAGTCCCGCGTACAGAGACTCCGTGTTCTCGCGCACGACGACGAGATCGATGTCTTCGTATCGCGTCTTCACGTTCGGCATCGACAACACCGGACGCAGGTTCGCGTAGAGATCGAGGGTCTTGCGCAGACGTACGTTGATCGACGCGAAGCCGGTGCCGACCGGCGTCGTGACCGGACCTTTGAGCGCGACTTTGTTGCGCAGGATCGAGTCGAGCACGTCCTGCGGCAGAGGATCGCCGAAGCGCGAGATCGCTTCCGCGCCGACGAAGTACTTCTCCCACTCCACGTCCACGCCCGCGCATTCGATGATCTGCACGACCGCGGCGGTGACTTCCGGTCCGATGCCGTCGCCGGGGAGCAGGGTAATTTTGTGTTTGGCCATGTTTACTCCGAGATTTCGTCGTTCAACTTCCGTGCGCGCTTCCGCGCGGCATCGACGTCGAACGCGAGCGGCACGATATCGCGAACCGGGGCGTACTCGGGCAACTCCTCGACACAACGTTCGATGCTTTCGAGCGTCGGCGGGATGAAGTCGAGGTAGTGCATGCGGCCGCGCACGATCGGCTGCCTGGCGAAGGTGCCGAGGATTTTGATGGAGCGCTGCAATAGCGTTTCGAAATAGCGATGGCGGATGGCGGGATCCGCGCCGATACGCTGGCGATATTCGTCGAGCAGCGCGAGCTCGGTGTCGTCGCCGAGGATGCGCGCGACGCCGCGATCGCGAAGGAGAGACGCGAGGTCGTACGTATCAGGCCCCATTCTCAGGTCCTGATAATCGATTAAATAAAGCTGATCATTAATGGTGTGGATATTCTGGCCGTGATAATCACGATGGCATAGCACGTACGGATGTCGTGCGACGTTCTCACAAAGCGATTTCGCATACGGTTCCAGCGCCGCGCCATCGCCGCCCATCAGTCTCTCGACGTAGAACTCCCGCGCCATCGCGAGCTCGTTGTAGAAAAACTCCGCGGTGAATGGTTTGTTCAAGCCGCGATCGGGGGCGTGCTGAAAGTTGACGAGCAACTCGATCGCGTCGCGGTAGAGGCGAATGCCTTCGTCGCGATCTTCGTGCAGGACGTCGAAGAGCGTGCGATCGCCGACGTCGTTCTGCAGCACCGCAAACTCGCAATGCTGCACAACCTCGGGCAATCGCGCATGCGGCGCAACGGCCTCATACGAAGAGAGGAAGCGCGCGAGCTGGCCGCGCACTTCCTCCGGGTAATACGCAAGAATCCATGTTCTTCCGTCCGGCGACGTCACTCGGTAATACGCGCGGACCGAAGCGTCGCCCGCAAGTGGGCGAATCTCCGTGCCGGGACCGAGCCACGTTTCGAGATACTGCGCCGCTTCGGACGGAAGTGAGCTCACGAACTTATTTCGGGGTGGGACCTTTTTCGCTGTCGTTCGCGTCGCGAATGACGACCTTGGTGATCGTCACCGGCTCGTTCGGACGATCCATCTGGCCGCGCGGTGCGTTGACGATCTTGTCGGCGACGTCCATGCCCTTCGTCACTTCCCCGAAGACGGTGTACTGACGATCGAGGAACGTCGAGTCTTTGACGACGATGAAGAACTGCGAGGACGCGCTGTCCGGATCGTTCGTACGCGCCGCGGAGATGATGCCGCGCTTGTGCGAGACGGAGTTGAACTCGGCCTTCAGTTTGTTCGGCGAGCCGCCGGTGCCCCACGTCGCGGGATCGCCGGTCTTGGTGTTCGGATCGCCGCCCTGAATCATGAAGCCGGGGATGATGCGGTGGAACTTGATGCCGTCATAGAAGCCCGATTTCGCGAGGTCGATGAAGTTCTTGACGTGATTCGGAGCGACGTCTGGGAAGAAGCGAATGTCGATCTCGCCGGCGGTGGTGTGCAGCTCGGCCACCTTGTTTTCATAACTCATCGATGCGTTCTCCTTCTTCTCGTCCGCCGGCGCAGCGCTCGTCATCGGCGCCTCGGCGGTCTGCGTCTGCTGCGACGCGGTCGTCTCCGTCGACACGGTGGTCGTCGTATCGGTCGACGTCTTTGCGGAGTCGGTGCCGGAACACGCTACTGCCGCAAACATCATGAAGCCGTACAGAATGGATCTCAAAGTCTGCCCTCCAGGTTGATTTCCAGGGCGCGAATCCTACCATTCGATAGGGTTGCGACAGCGCGAGCCGCCGCTTTCGTGCAGGTTCGCGTCGTGAAGAAGACTATTTCGGCGCGACGACCGTCGGACCGATCGCCGCGGTGGTGATGCGGATGTCGCCGCCGACTGCCACGAGCGTCACGCGCTCGCCGCCGCCGTTCAGTTTGCCGGTCGCGCGAATGCGCGTGCGTCCGCCTTCGATCGGCTGGCGCGAAATCGTCAGTCCCGCGAGTTCAGACTCAATCGTGTCCGCGTTCGCATCGAGCGTTTCGATCGTTGCTTCAATGTCCGCCGCGAAACGCGCCGGAACGTTGAGCACGATGTTGCCCTTCATCGTCGATGCGTTGATCTTCTCCGTCTTCACACTCGGATCGACGGTGATCGAGATATCGCCGGAACGCGTCTCTGCCTGAATCGGCGCCGCGGCCTGACGCACGATCACGTCACCGCCGCCCGATTCGAGTCGCGTGGGACCGCTCGTGTAAAGCAGGCGAATCGTGCCGCCGCGCGTCGAAAGCACGCCGCCGCGACGCGCGGAATCGACGAGGATGTCGCCGGCGCGCGTGGTCGCGTTGATCGTGCCCATCACTTCGCCGAATTGCAGCGGACCGCCGTATGACGTGACGCGCGCGGAACCCGCGACCGCGCCGAGTTGTACTTTGCCCGCGCCCGTGAGGATCTCCGCGTTGCCCGGAATCTCCGGGATGCGCACGTCACCGATGTTCGTCGCGTATTTGTAGACGCCGTTCGCGAACTGCGGCTTCGCGGGTGCAGCACCAGCAGTGCTGACCATGGATGATTCGATGACATCGCTGCGCAGCGGCCGCTTGAGCGAGTGCGCCTGTTGCGGCGAAGCACCGGTCGTGAGCAGATTGATGTTGCCGGTGATCGACATCGTCTGCAGCACCGGACCGCCAGGCGCGTTCACGTTCGCGCGGAAGCTGGTGTTGATGAATGCGCCGCGCGCGGGAAAGTTCGTGCGGATGTCGCCCTTCAGCGATTCTGCGACCCAGCGAAAGTCAGCGCCTGGTGCGAGCGTCGCCGTGATGTTGCCGTTGATGCTGGTGAGACGCGCATCGCCGTGCGGCTGCGTCGTGTTGTAGATGATCGAGCCGTTCGCGCTCTCGACGACCGCGCCGGCGTTGACGTTCTCGAGCACCACCGTGCCGTTGACGTTCTGGACGTAGATGTTGCCGAGGACGTCGCGGACGATGATCTCGCTGGTGCGGGAAACGATGCGCACCGCGACATTGCGCGGCACATTCACCTGCCACACGACGTTCGCTTCCCACTTCTTCGTGCGGCCGGTGATGACCGTGCGAGCGACGCACGTCTTCTCGTCGCCGCCGATCAGATACTTCGTGTTCCTGCGACCTTCTTCGACCGCGTCGGCATCTTCGCCGACGATCGTCCGCGTGACGACCGCTTCGGTCGCGGCTTTGTCCGTGCCGGTGATCTGCACGTTGCCGGTCGCGTTGTCGAGCACGAACGTCCCGCCCGCCGCGACGTTGAATTTCTGTCTGGAGCGGAACGTCTTCTGCACCGCGGCCTCAGCCGCAAGGGTGGAGACGACGAGTACCGCGGTGATGATGGGTCGGATGATCATCTTCGAGTTGCTTACTTGATGCTGCTGAGCGCTTCCGCCGCTTTCACGCGGACGTAGGCGTTCTCGTCCATCTGAGACGCTTTCTGTCGCAGAGTGTCGACTGCCGCCGCGTCACCGCTGCGCGCAAGATTCGCGAGCGCTTCGACGGCCTTGATGCGTACCGAAGGATTCGGATCGCTCTTCAACGCTTCGATCAGCGCCGCACGCGTTTCCGTCGTGCCGCTGGCCGGCAGCGTGGTGAGCGTTTCGACCGCGCGCAAACGCACACCTTCATGCTGCGTGTCATTGCGCAGGATCTTCGCGAGCGAATTCGCGATCTCGGGATCGGCGTTCGCGGGATCGGAGTACATGCGGCGCACGGACTCGATCGCATTCGATCGCGGCGCCGTCGTCGCTTCGTTTTCCATCATGTACGACAGCAGGCGCACGAGACTCTTGTCGCGCGGACTGCCGTTGACGGTCCAGTGCGACGTGACGTCGAACGACACGCCGATCTTGTCGTCGCTCGGATCGGCGTCGACGAATTTGATGTTGTTGATGTTCGGACGGCCTTCGATCTCGGGGCTCAGCGAATCGGCATCGAGCACGCGCGTCTCAGCGAGCGATACCGGCATGATCTGCGAGGGCGACATCGCCGGTCGCACATCGGTGATCCGCGTTGGCTCGCGCTCTTCGATCGGCGCCTGGCTGCCACGATTGCTGCCAGCGAAGTAGCTCGCTCCCGCGATCACGACGACCGCGGCGGCCTGCGCAAGCCACTGGAACGTCTTGCGGCGCTGAAACGGAACAACGTTCGCGGCCGGTTTTTCATCCGCCGATTCCACGAGTCCCGCGGCGATCATGAATTTCGCTTTCACGCGCGCAGGCACTTCGACTTCCGGCAGATCGCCGAGAATCGCCCACGTTTCTTTGTACGCGTCGTACTCCGCGCCACACGCGGCGCACGTTTCGATGTGCTGATGCGACAGCTCACGCCGCACCGAGTCGAGCGACTCGGTCAGCAGGAGCGGCATGCTTTCTCTCAAGGCACTGCATTCAGACATCGGTCACCTCCGCCCATGTCCGCCATGAGCGTTTTCTTCAACGTTTCCATTGCGCGGAAGACGCGCGTCTTGACCGCCCCTTCACTGCAGCCGGCGATCTGCGCGATTTCCGCGTATGACAAGCCCTGATACCGGGACAGCAGGATGGCCTCGCGCTGCTCGGGGGTCAGCGCCCCGAGCGCCCGCCGCACGCGCTCTTCGTCTTCGCGTCGCTCGAGATTGCGATCGGGCGCGTGCTCACTCGGCGCGGGGAGCTGGACCAGAACGTCATCCGTCTCCTTGACCTTGTTGTCGGCCTTGCGCAGATGATCCCGGCACCAGTTCGCGGTGATCGAGAACAGCCACGTCGAAAGCTTTGCATCGCCCTGAAACTGATTCGCATGCTTGAGCATCTTGACGAACACTTCCTGCGTCGCGTCTTCTGCAGCTTCGGCGTTCTTCAAGAATCGAAAAGCGAAGTTGTAGATCCTTCCGCTGTACCGGTCGTAAATCTCTGAGGCCGGGGAGTAATCACCCGCCTGAACGATACGCATCAGTTCCTGATCGCTCAGGTGCTTCATCCCCGTTTCTCTGCCTTTGGACGCGGACATCGTTGAAAGGTTCCGGGCGACTTCGTCGCCATGCTCTCCGGCGACTTCGTTGCCAACTGTTCGGCCGGCTTCGTCGCGCTTACGTGGTGGCCGGAACAAGCCTCGGGGCAACCGTATTCGGCACCGGCTCAGGCTGCTCGATCGAGACGAGCACGTACGCCATCACGTTCAGCATGGTGAAGAACACTTCGGTGTCTCCGAAATTGAACTCGAAGAGTCCGGCAACGAAGAGGGCAACCGTGGTCGCGATGCCGATCTGCGCCCACATCTTCTGCGGCGTGCTCCACGCGCGGATGCACTCGCGAAGGAAGAGCGCGAGGAACGCGATGTACGTCGCGAGACCGAGCACACCACGCTCCGCCCACAGTTGAATGACGTTGTTGTGCAGATGCGGCGGACGGGCGCGCGGCGCGTCATGCGCGCGATAGAGCGCGTACTCCTCTTTCACATTCGATGGACCGACGCCGAGCACGGGATGATCGCGAATCATCTCGACACCGGCCTGGGCCATGCGAATGCGATCGAAGTTCGAGGTCTGCTGAAAATCGAACGTCGAGATGAGGCGGCCGAAGATCGGCAGCGGCAGGAACGTGACGACTAGCAACGCGACCGGCGCGAGGTACAACGCGAAGCGGCGCGCACGCGTTGCGAAGATGAGCACGGCGATCGCGGCCATCCATCCGAGCCACGCGCTGCGCGTGTACGTGAGCACCAGCGCGGAGGTCGAGCTCAGGATGACCGCAAGCTGCCAGTGCTTGCGCTGATGCCACCACAACACCACGAACATCAGCGACATCGTCATGAGGATTCCGGAGAACGTCATGACGTGCGAGACCGGTCCGTTGATGCGATGTTCGAGATCGTTGCGGCCCTGGAAAAAATATTCGATGAGTCCCCAGCCACCCATGCCGCCGCCGAAGATCGCCCACACCCACACGAGTCGCTCGCGCAAGCGCGGCACTTCGCGCAACAGCATCACGGCGAGAGGAAAGATCAGGATCTTGAACCAGATGATCGCCTGATCGAACGCTTCGCTCGCGCTGCCCGCTCCAATCGCGGAGACGGTCGTTGCGAGCGCGAAGACGAACAGCGGGAAGTAGACGATGTGAAACGAGAAGCGCGCTTCGCGTCGGGCGACGGCCCAGCAGAAGTAGAAGCCGCACCAGAAGCAGGTGAGCTCGAGGAGCGCGATCTTGCCGAGGAGCAGGATGTGCGCGATGTAGAGGTAGACGGCGCAGCGAACGATGAGCGAGGGATGAAGCGGCGCCTTCATCCGCGCACTAGCTTTCTTCGAACGCTTCCTCCACCAGCATCACCGGAATGTCGCTGACGATCGGATAGACGCGGTGGCATTTGACGCACTGCAGGCCTTCTTCGACGACCGGCTCTTCGTTGCGAAACTTCTCACGGAATTTGTCCTTCACCGCGGCGCGGCGCGCTTCCGTGAGTGGTACAAGCTTCACCTCCTCCTTGCAGAGGGGGCACGCTAGAATCTCGAGTAGTTCCTGGTCGACGGCCATGGCGCGCGAATATATCAGACGGCAGAACGCAGATTGAAAGTCCTCCATCTCGCAGCGGGAAATCGCTGGACCGGCGCCGCCGCACCCGCATTCGCAGAAGTGGAAGCGCTGCGCGCCGCGGGCGTCGATGCTCACTACGCGTACGTCGGCGGCTACAAACTCGAAGCGAAACTCGCGCATTGCGATTTCGCGCATCCACTGATTGCGAAAGCACAGAATCCCGCGGCGTTCGTGCGCTCGAAGCAGGCGCTCGACACGCTGATTCATCGCCACGGCTTCGACATCGTGCATTCGCATCTCACGTACGACCACAGGCTGTCGCGCTTTCTCGATCCGAGTCTGCGTCTCGCGCGGACGTTTCATTCGCGGCGCGTGCTGCGAAAAGACTGGTTCACGCGCTCGCTGATTCGCCGCACGGAGTTGTTGTTCGTCATCAATGACGAGTTTCGCGATGCAGCGGCATTGTCCGAGCGGCACGCGATCTTCACGCCGCCGCCACTCGATCACCGGCAGTTCACGCCGGACGGACCCAATGCCCGCGCACTGTACGGAATCGCGCCCGACGAGAAGCTCGTGTCGGTGATCGGGAAGCTGTCGAAGGGTCGCGGGTTCGAGGAGGCGTTGCAGACGTTTGCGGTATTACGCTCGCGCGTGCAGTGCCGATTGATGATCATCGGTCACGGCGAGCATCGGCCGGCGCTCGAATCGCTGGCGTCGTCATTAGGGATTACGGATGGCGTGATCTGGGCGGGCTATCACGAGCTCGATCTCGCCGACCATCACCGCGCCTCCGATTTACTTCTGTTCACTGCCAAAGGCTCGGATGAAGGGCATCGCGCGATTCTCGAGGCAATGGCGTGCGGCGTACCGCCAGCTTCGTATCCGATCGAGGGTGTTCGCGCACTGACCGGTGATGCGCACGTTGCCAGTGCATCAACGCCTGAGGCGTTAGCGACGCTGGCCGAATCTCTGTTAGGCGCGAATTTGCGCGATACGGTCGTCGAGCGTTCGTATTTGTTTGGCTATGAAGCCGCGGCGAAGCGATTGATGGACGCGTATTCGGGGAACGCCGGCGTCCGCGCCAGCTGAGCATGCGGCGTCCCGCCGCCGCCCCGGAGCGAGACGCTCCGTTCCCTATACTCCTCGCAAGACCGCGCGCACCGGGCTGCCGTCCGCACCCGCGAGTCGCAACGGCAGCGCGATCAATTCATATCGCCCTTCTGCTACGCGATCTAACACGAGCCCTTCGAGATTGGCCATATCGTGCCGAGCGAGCGCCTGATGCGCTTCGAGCACTTTGTCGTCAAATAAATCGACTGACGGCGTATCGATCCCGATCGTAATGACGCCTTTCGCATGCAGCCAGTCGACGAGCTCCGCGGAGAGACTCGCAAAGTCGTCATTCCAATTCCGTGGATCGGGAAACGTCCCGGTGTGAAACAGCACACGGGTCGCCAATAGCTGCTTGCCCGCAACGTGCGCGGGCGTAATGCGCTCGCCGCGTTTCACATCGACGCGCCACACAACGCACGGGCCGATGTAGTAATGCAGGCTGCGAGCGCCGATATCCTCGCCGGTCGCACTGTAATGACTCGGCGCGTCCGCATGCGCACCAACATGCACTGTCGTGCGGATGTCGGAGAGCGTGAGATTCGCGCCGGCGTTCATGTCGAGACTGACATTACGCGCATACGGCGCATCCCCTGGCCATACAGCGATCGTCGAATCAACGACTGGCGAGATATCGATGAGCGTCACGCGGCGGCGATCACTTTCAGCTCAATAGCAATCGGAGTCGGCAGAGAATCGACGCCTACTGTGGTGCGCGTCGGCTGGACGTGACCGAGGTATTCGGCGTAGATGCGATTGAACGTTTGGAAATCGCGCTGCATGTCGGTGAGATAAACGGTCACGTCGAGCACTTTGTCCATGGACGATTCCGCTTCTTCGAGAATCGTCTTGATGTTCTCGAGGCACGCGCGTGTCTGCACTTCGATGTCGTGACCGATCACGCTGCCCGCACCATCGCGCAATAAACCCGGGATTTCGCCGGTACCCGGCGTACGCGGTCCAATGCCCGACAAGAAGAGCATGTCGCCGACACGACGCGCATGCGGATACGGACCGACCGGCTTCGGCGCTTTATCGGTTCGAATGACGTCAGGCGACGGCGCCGAGCGCAGGCCATCGTCCTGCGACGACAATTCGCTCTCGCGATGCGTATCCGGCGCTTCAGCAAGCACATTGTGCGTTTCGAGTCCGGTACCGGCAGTGAAATCCGGTAACGGGCCTTCGTCGAATTCCTTCTCCCACTCCATTTGCTTGCGCTCATTGGGAGTTAATTCGACGATCGCGTTGCCCGTGCCCCACACCGGCTGATAATCCCAAACCTTGCCGTCATAGCGATTGTGCTCGCCCATAATGGCGCCGAGCCACCAGATCGCTTTGAAATTCATGTCCGCATTGGCTTCGCGCGCAAAATCACGCGCAACCTGTGCAACATCTTCGAGGCGTCCTTCGCCGAACATCTCCAGCAAGTTGCGATTCCACTCGTCGTCTTTTTGCGAGGAAATCTTGTCGTGCGCCGGATCTATCTCCGCGACTTCGTAGCGATTGGAGAAATTCGTCACGCAGACAACGACGGTCTTCTTGCCATAAGCCTCAATGGCCGCACGACCCGCGAGTCCCAATGCGCGGGTTTCCTCGCGCTCCGCGTAAATGTTGCACGACACCACCGACGCCGGGATCTTGTTGTCCGGATTGAGCAGCTTCAATGCGACGACAGTACCGGTATCGATCGGAAATCCGTGATACGCCACTGTGGCAGCTTGCATGCCGTGGTCTTTACACAGCTTTGCGTAGAGCTTGCCGAATTCCGGATCGATTCGAAATTCATAAGGAATCTCGCCGAACTCGTACCAATTAGCATCGACGAGCGTCCAGCGTGGTTTCGGATCGACCTGAAACAAATGTCCAATCACCGAAAACCATTGTGTCGAATAAACGAGAATCAACTCGGCGCCGGATTTCGCAATCTCACGACCGACGGCTTCGTAATTGCGGCGTAATGAAGCCCAGCCGGCGTTCTTTTCAGGCGCCAGGAGCGGATGGGGCTGGCCGGGGACGATGTAGGCCTTCAGGATCAAGCGGACCTCGGCGAATTGAAAATTGAAAATTGAAAATTGAAACTGGTGCACACGGCGCGATTTCGGTTCATTTGGTTCTGCTCTTTCGAACGATCGTTGTCAGGATGGCAATCAGTTCTGTCGATTCCGCAATGAGCTCATTCATGCGCGATGACGGCGCGAATCGCGCAACGACTCGCAACCAGTAGCGCGTTTCGCGCGCCTCTTTCAATGCAATATTGCATTTCGAAATGAAATCCGCCCGACTCTGACCGGCATCAGCCTCTTCGAGGTTTGCACCGATACTCGTTGCAGCGGCAGAAGCTTGTTGCGTGACATTACGCAGCGACGGATCACGACGATAGTAGTACCGATGCATTCCGAGTACCGCGCATCCGAACTCGAACGCCCGCTCCCGAAGATCAGCGCCCTTACCACTCTCCATCGCGCGCTTTTCAATTCTCAATTTTCAATTTTCAATTCTTCTTCATACCGCCTGCGACACCGCCGCCTCTCTCAATAGCGGATCCCAGCCAACGACCGCATTACCAGTCCCGATCACGGTCCAGTAGCCGTAAATCTCGGCGGGGTATTGTGGGAAATCCAGCGCACTGAGCATCCACGCGAGCGATCCTGCTTTTACTTCGCTCACCGCGTGGTCCATGAATTCGGGGAGGATGGCGATCAATTCTTTTGTGCGGCCTTTACGCATCAAATCAATGACCTGCATGTCCCACAAATAGCCACTATGTTCATAGACGTGCTCGCGGGACATGTCTTCGGGGATATCGGGCTCTGTTGTGAAGTGTCTGTGCGAGAGCGTATTGGATGCGAGCAGCACCACGCGTTTGCCGCTCTTCTCAATTGCACGTTTCGTTGCCTGGCCGAGTTGAATCATCTGCGCCTGGCCCATTTCATTGGAGAAGTAATACGGCGAATTATTCGATGAGATGCCCACAATGGGGATATCCCACTCGGGATTCATCATGTGACAGGAAACGATCGTCCCGTAATCGACGCGAAAGTGCGGGTTTCTCATCATTTTCGTGATGAGTCCCATTTCGCGACCTTCCTCTGCAATCATTTCCGCGAGCTCGACGTCGACCTTCAAGTCGTATTTGAAACGAAAGAGATTCGGGAAGATGGGATCGACGGACAATCCGTGAAATTCGGGTAATCCGAGGAAGTGGTGGCCGATGACCGTTTGCCAGTGCGGCGAGTGCACGAGAATGACGTCTGGCTTCTTCGCGAGGAAATGTTTCCGCGCGCGCTCATAGCCCCAGCGCAGCACTTCCCAGCCGCATTCGGATTTCGGCTCATTGCGCCAATGATTTTCGCCGTAAACGATATGCGGCGGATGCGGGGCGAGCACGCCGCCAACGATCTCGCCGCGGCCGGTTGATTCATAGTTTGACGCAGACATTCTTTGCCTCCGTGAAAAACGCCAGGGACTCGAAACCACCTTCGCGGCCGACGCCGCTGTCTTTCATTCCGCCGAACGGTACGCGCAGATCGCGCAATAGCCAGCAATTGATCCACACCGTTCCAGCGTGTAATTCCGCGGCAACGCGATGCGCGCGTTGCAAATCACGCGTCCATACCGTCGCGGATAATCCATAACGCGTTGAATTCGCAAACTCGAGCGCTTCGGCATCGCTGTCGAATGGAGTAATTGTCACGACAGGTCCAAAAATCTCTTCCTGCAAGACGCGGCGATCGCATGCAAGACCCGTAATGACAGTGGGCTCCATAAAAAAGCCATCGCGATCGACGCGGTTGCCGCCGGTAACGACCGCGCCACCTTCCTGTTTCGCGAGCTCGATGTAACCCGCAACCTTCTGTAGGTGCGCTTCACTGATTAATGCACCGACATCCGTTGCGGCGTCCGTTGGATCACCGATGCGTAATTTCTTCGTTGCTTCAACAAATCGTTCAACGAACTGCGTGTAAATCGCGCGATCGACAAAGATTCGCGAGCCACACAGACAAATCTCGCCCTGATTCGCGAAGCTCGACTGAATTGACGTCGCAATCGCCTGATCAAGATCGGCGTCGGCGAAAATCAAATTCGGATTCTTCCCGCCTAACTCCAGCGAAAGCTTCTTGAACATCGGCGCCGCTGTCGCCGCGACTCGCGCGCCCGTCACAGTGCCGCCAGTAAACGAG
>JBQCJC010000386.1:0-12146 GCA_051953135.1 Thermoanaerobaculia bacterium
CTGAGAGCCCGCCGCTCCACCTTGCCCATCCTTTGCACTAACACTCGCGCTTGTTGCGCATCGCACTTACTGCCGCGGCCGCTCTCGTCGCGATCGTCGTTTCGTTCATTCTCTGGTCGCGCACGCGGCGGAGAAGCGTGCACGTCGATCTGCCGCGCGGCGAGGTGCGCTCACTCATGCGATCGATCGCCGCGCTCACGTACGGGCGAGTGATCGAAGGCAATCGCGTGACGATCGTTCAGGACGAGTCGTTCTTCGCGGCGCTGCTCGACGATCTCGCACGCGCCCAGCATCACTTTCATCTCGAGACCTTCCTCTGGGCCGATGGCGTGATCTCCGATCGCGTTGTCGCGGCGTTGAGTGCGGCGGCGCAGCGCATCGAAGTGCGAGTGCTCGTCGATCAGCGCGGCGCAAAGACCACATCACCGCAGGCGTGGGCGACGATGCGCAAAGCGGGCGTCGACTTTCGCGTTTATCACCGCGCGCGATTGCGCGAGCTCGGCTGGTACAACAATCGCGATCATCGCAAGATCGCGATCATCGACGGCCGCATCGGCTACACGTTCGGACACGGCATCTCGGATTTGTGGGGCGGTCTGCGCAACGACGGCTGGCGCGACACCGCGGCACGATTCGAAGGTCCGGTCGTCGCGGAGTTGCAGACCGCGTTTCTCGAGAACTGGGTGAAAGTCACGCGACGCGCGCTCGCGGGTCCGCAATACTTTCCCGAGCTTCCGCACGCGGGCGAGATTCCGATGCATGTCGCGTACGCCGCGCCGCCCGAAACCGCGACCGCCGTGCATCGGCTCTACTACCTCGCCATCGCGTCGGCACAACGCGAGATTCTTTTGCAGAATCCGTACTTTCTCCCCGATCGGCACGCGTTGCGTTTGTACGCCGAAGCCGTGCAGCGCGGCGTGGTCGTGAAATTGATGTTGCCGTCATCGGGCACGAGCGATTTTCCGATCGTGCAACACGCCAGTCATCACTACTACGGACCGCTGCTCGATGCGGGCGCAGTCGTGTACGAGTACGCGATGAGCGGACTGCATCAGAAGGTGATGATCATCGATCGCGAGTGGTGCACGATCGGCTCGACGAATTTCGATCCGCGCTCGTTCCGCATCAACGACGAGATCACGGTCGCGATTTACGATCGCGATGTGTGCGAGGAGCTCGTGGCCGCGTTCGAGCGCGATGTGCAGCACGCGCACGAATGGACGCTGGAGCGATGGAACGCGCGATCGTTAGGACACCGATTGCGAGATCGCATGAGCGTGCTGGCGAAGAGGCAGTTGTGATTTTGGAGTGCGGCGACGCGAGTCGCCGCTTTCGAAAGCGGCAGCTTGCGCTGCCGCACTCCATAGCTATTTCACCAGAATCCGCACGCTGTCTCTCTTCCCACTCGCATCCACCGCGGTGATCGTGTGCTGTCCGGGCGAAAGCGGCCATTCATTTCCGTCGATCTTCTGCGCGTTCACCTGCCACTGCACGTGGTTCGACGGCGAGGCCTTCAGCTTCAGCGCCTGAAACTCGCGGCGCAGTGTCGGGTCGATGAGGTACGTCGCGCCATCCGGAGGGCTGGCGATGTGGAACTCCTCCTTGCGTGCCATCTGCACGGACGGAGCGACGTCCGGTTGATGCCGCAGATCGCAGAAGCGCGCGGGCTGTTCGGTTGGCAACCACTCCTGTTGAATCGCTGGACAGTACGTCGACGGCCGCAATCCCGACAGCGTACAGATCTCGACGCGTTGCACGTTTGCAGGCGGCGCGACGACCGGGGTCATATCGCCAATCGGTAATGCACCGCGCGCGTGCTTCACCGCGGCGAGCATCACGGCGTTGAAGATCGGCGCTGCGCCGGTGACGCCGCTCGAGCCTCGCAGCGGCGTGCGATCGAAGTTGCCGACCCACACACCGACGGTCACGTCTTTCGTGTAACCGATCGTCCAGTTGTCGCGATACGCCTGCGACGTGCCGGTCTTCACCGCAACGGGAAACGGGAAATCGAGATTGCCGCCGCTGCCGAACGCGTACTCGCGCGCATCGGCGTCGGAGAGGATGTCGGTGATCCAGAACGCGGTGCGTTGCGAGAAAAGCTGGCGATTCGCGGTGGGCGCCTGTCGATGAAGCAGCGACGTCGGAATTACGCGGCCTTCGCGCGCGAACGCGGAGTACGCGGTGATGAGTTGTTCGAGCGTGACTTCGGCGTCGCCTAACGTGAGCCCGAGGCCGTAGTAGTCGGCGGTCTTGTCGAGAGTTTTGAAGCCTGCATTGCGAAGAAAACGCAGCAGCGACTCGGGACCGAGTTGATCGAGCATCGCCACCGCCGGAACGTTCTGCGATCCCGCGAGCGCGCTGCGCACGCGAATCGGTCCGCGATAACGGCCGTCGTAATTGCGCGGCGTGTACACCACGCCTTCCTGCGACGTCGGAAAACTCGACGGCTCATCCATCAACACCGTCGCGGGCGAGCGACCGCTTTCGAATGCGAGCGCGTACGTGAACGGCTTGAGCGTCGACCCCGGCTGCCGCGCTGCAATCACGCCGTCGATCGCGCCGCCGAAGTCACCGCCAAAGTAATTGCCGCTGCCTTCCCACGCGAGCCACTCGCCGCTCGCGTTGTCGAGCACCGCGACCGCAACGCTGTGCGCACCGTGTCGCAGCAGATCGTTTTTCTGCGCGGAGATGATGCCCGCGACCTGTCGCTGCAATTTCGCATCGAGCGACGTGCGCACGATCTGCTCTTTCGGTTGCAGCGCGAGCACGCGCTCGACGAAGTGCATCGCCACGACGGGTTGCGCGTCGTCCGAGAAACGCAGTTCTTCTTTTTCCGCGCGCTCGTACACGTCTTTCGGCAAATCCATCGCCCGCAGGACGTAGAGTTGTCGCGCACGCGCACGCTCGGAATCTTTCAGCGGATTGAATGCGCTCGGGCGCTGCGGCAGCGAGGCGAGAAACGCCGCCTGCGCGGGCGTGAGACTCTCGGGAACAACGCCGAAGTACGTGTGACTCGCGCGCGCCACGCCGTTGATGCGATTGCCGTACGGCGCGAGGTTCAGATAGAGCGCGAGGATCTCGCGTTTGGTGTAGTGCGACTCGAGACGAAGCGCGAGTTTTGCTTCGCGCAGTTTCGTCCAGAGCGTTCGCCTGTCGGATTTCAACAACAGCTTCGCGACTTGCTGCGTGATCGTGGAACCGCCTTCGACGACGCGCATCGCTCGCACGTTGCGAACGATCGCGCGTGCGATCGCGCGTCCGCTGATGCCGCGATGTTTGTAGAAGTCGTGATCTTCGGCGGCGATCGTGGCGCGCGCGATCATTTCGGGAAGATGTTTCGCTTCGATCCACTGCGAGCGATTGCCGGATTGCGCGAGCGGCTCGTAGAGGATCTCGCCGTTGCGATCGACGATGGTTTGGGAGTGATGCTGGTTCGGATCGAGGAGAGATTCGTCGATCGGGCCGTAGACGATCCACAGCCCGATCGCGATGACGGCGGCGAGGGCGCCGCCGAGCCAGCCGGCGAGGCGCCGGCGCTCCGAAAGACGCCGGCGCTCCACATTCACTTCCCAACCTCCACCACCGTGGTCGCGGTGCGGCCGAAGACTTCGGGCTCGTACATTTCTTCCGCATGCGTCGGCGCGGTGATGAACGTGCCGCTCGTCGTCGCACGCACGAGGTATTTGAACTCGTGATCACCCTCGGACAAACGCGTCGCAAACAGATCGACGCGATCGTCATGACGCTCGACGTGATCGAAGCCGCCGCGCTCCCACCAAGCCCACGAGCCGCCGTAGGTCATCTGTTGCTCGACGAGCGCGCTCGCAGTCGTTGCGAACCACGATTCCACCGGCTCGGTGCCGGCAGGAATCGGATCCGTCACGGCGACGTAGCGACGCTCCTTCGTGTTGCGAATGCGCAGCGTGACTTCGATGAGATCGCCGGCTTTGAACGACGTCGACGGCGTGCTGCCGTTCTGCACCGTGTACGTGCGTTCGATGCGGAAGCCTTGATCGAGTGCGTCGTGGTACATCACGTTCGCGGCGTAGCGCAGACGCAGCATGTAGTACAGCGTGCCGACGCCATCGCGCGTGAAGACGAGCGGAATCTGCTGTCCCGCCGGAGCTTTCGCGAGCACCTGCGCCATCGAGATGTTCTGCGTCTTCGCGGTGGTGCTGCGACCCTTGAACGTTTCGCTCGCAAGCGTTTCGTTGCCTGCTTTCAATGTCGCGACAAAGTCCGGCGTCTCCGCTTCGTACTTGCGATAGAAGTCGACGAGCGCCATCAACGCCCACGCGTTTTCCTGCGTGTCGTTCCAACGCGAGTTCTTGCGCGCGTTCATCAGCCAGCGAACCATGCGCTTGACGATCTCTTCGTCCTGACCGCCGCGCACGAGTGAGTCCATCACGATCGCGGTGGAGCGCACGTTCGAGCTCCAGAACCACAGGAGATACGGATCGCGCAGTTCATTGACGAACGCGGTGCCGCCTTCAGGCGAAATCGAATTGAGCATGCGGCGATGCAGTTCGGAGTAGCGCGCGCCGCTCGTTTCTTTCTTCGCGATCAATGCGTCGTGCAAATACGCGAGCGCGAAGACCGGCATGCGATCGCGATAGCCATACACGCGCTCGAGATGCGAGTCGGCATTACGTCCACCTTCGGCGAGCACTTTGATCGAGAACGCCTGCCATGCGTTGTACGCGGGGCGCCAGCCTTCGTTCGGCGGCGGCGGCTCGTTGAGCTTTCCTTCGAGATACTGATAGCCGCGATCGAGCATGCCCGGCTCCACCGCGTATCCCTCGGCTTTCGCACGTTGCAGCACGTGCAACACGTAGCTCGACAGATACGGCGACGTCGAGTTGCAGTCGCCCGGCCAGAACGAGAAGCCGCCGTCGTAGCACTGGAACTTCGCGAGCTCGCCGACGTTCGATTGCACGATCGATTTGTTCTTGCTCGCGTCGACGCCCGGCAGGTTGTACGTCGAGCCGAGGTCCGTGCCGAGCATGAGACCTAACGTGCGCGACGAACGCTGTTCCGCGCAGCCGTACGGATACTCGACGAGATAGCGCACACCTTCCGCGAGTCCGACCATCGCGGTCGAAGCCATCTCGATGCGCATCCCGCCGAAGCTCGGCACCACTTCCTTCGGGATCTCGAGCGTTTCAGTCGCAGCCGGTTTCGCTTCGCCGTACGCCGCAACGGTTTCGGGCGAGAGCATCACGCGCACCGGGATCACGTCTTCGAAGCCGTCGTTCTCGCGGCCCATCGTGACCCGCATGCGCACGCGCGCCTCGCCGATCGTGTGCGCGAGTGCATCGAAGCGCACTTCCATCGGCGCGTTCGCATTGATCTGCACCGTTTGCGATGTGCTCGTGAAACTGAGGATGTTGGGATCGAGCGACTCGATCGTCACCGTCGCTTTGCCGCTCGTCTTCGATGTGTTGTGGACGACGCCGCCGAAGAACGCCTTGTCGCCGACCGCGAGGAATCGCGGCCACGCGGGCGTGAGCATCAGCGGCTTGTTGATGCGAATCTCGGAATCATCGAAGCCGAAGCGCGACTGCTTGTCGCCGGCAACGGCCATGATGCGATACGTCGTCAGCGACTCCGGCAGCGTGATCTCTTTCGTCGCGTGACCTTTCGCGTCGGTGACGAGTGAGCCGACCCAGAACGCGAGCACGCGAAAATCCTTGCGCAGCGTTCCCGGTCCTGCATCGCGACCACCGCCGCCGCCTTCGTCCGCGCCTTTCGGCGTCATCACGCGACGCGAGACGATGCGCTGGCGCGAGTCTTCGTTGAGTACCTGCAGCGCCTTCTCGAGATAGATGGAATCCAATACATCGGGAGTGGTGTAGCCGGTGAGCGAGAGCACGCCGTAATCGACGGCCCACAACGTGACTTCGGATTGCGACGGCTTGCCGCTCGCGTCTTTCACGTCGACGTCGATCTTCGCTTTCGTCGCCGGACGGAACTCGTCGCGATTCGCTTTCACATCGACCTTGAGTCGTTTCGATGCGTCTTCGACTTTCAGCTCGATGTAGCCGAGGCGGAACGCGGGCTTGCCCGGGTCACTGCCGTCCTTGCCCGGATCCTGCTGCGTGCGTCCTTTCACGAGCAGCACCGACACGAACACGTTCGGGATGTCTTTCTCGCTGATCGGAACCGTGATCGTCTGCTGCGTCGACGTGAGCTCGAACGGCTTCCACGTGCGCACGCCTTCGCGCTCCGTCGTGAGCAGCGCCGTGGCTTTCTCCCACGGCGACTTGATCATGATGCGCGCGGTCTCGCCGGGCTTGTAGCTCTTCTTCTCCGGCACGAGATCGATGCGATTGTGATCGTAGCGTTCCCATGCGGTGTAGCCGTCGCCGACCGCGTAGAACCATGTGCGCGTCTTCGTCGTGCGGCCTTGTCCGTCATCAGCGGTGGCGATGAGCATGGACTCGCCGCCTTCGGTGAGCGGCAGTTTCAGCGGCACCGGCTCGGTCTTCGTGGTGATCGTCCACTCGCCCGCCGCGACTTCCTTACGCTCGCTTTGCCATTCGTAGAAACCGTCGCCTTCGGCCTGACGCGCGCTCACCCACTGCAGTCGTTTCAATTCGACGTTGACGTTCACGCCCGCGACCGCGAGTCCATCGAGGCCGGCAGCGATGATCGATGTGTCGACGCCCGTTGCAGTGTCCGCAAAATACGGCGGACGCTTCACGCCGATGTACCAGGGCGCGGCTTCGACACGCAGCGATGCACGACCCGCGAGCTGCTGCCGCGTGACGTCGGTGACGACGCCTTCGAGCTCGTACTCGTACGGCGCACCCGCGGCTTTGTCGGTTTCGAGTTTCAGCGCGAGCACGCCTTTGTCATCGAGCGTGGCTTCTTTCTGCTCGACGATCTGCGCGACGGGCCAGTCTTCGTTTTCCCAGTCGCGGCCGAGGAAGACGTAATCGGCTTTCCACTTCTCCGCGATCTTCTGCGGCACATCGGTGAGCTCGGTTTTCTTGTACGTGTACGTCGCGGTGCGACCCGACATCGCGCCGCCGAACAGATAGCGTCCGTTGATGCGGCCGTCGAGTTTCACGCCGGCAATGGCGCTCTGTGAGGTGAGCGTCGTATCGACGCGGAACTCGGGACGGCGATACGCGGCTACGAGGAAGTTGTGCGTGATCGCGCCGCGCTGCTTCTCCGTCGATGCGGTCGCGTCGTAGAAGCCGAGCGCGCCATCGCTCGGAACTTTGAACGTCCACTCCGCGCTGCTCCACGCATTCGCGTCGACCGTGCGATTGTCGATCTCGACGCCGTGACTGTCGCGAATGATCACGTTGAACTTCGTGCCCGCGGGCACGAGTTGCATGCCGTTCGGTGTGTCCGCCCGCGCGATGAGTTTGAAGTGCACTTCTTCGCCAAGCTTGTACACGCCGCGATCCGCGAAGATCGTGCCGCGCAGTTGCGGCTCCGCTTCGCTGAGATCGAAGCGCAGATCGAACTCCCACGGCGAGAGTCCTTCGTTCCAGTCGCTGGCGACGTACGCGACGTCGCCGTCTTTCTCCGCGACCACGATGAAGTGCAGCTCGCTCATCGCGGACCACGAGTCTTCGTACTGGCTGGTGTTGTTCGGATCGCGACGATAGTCGGTGTTCTGCGCGACGACGATGCCGTTCGCATCGGTCGTTCCGCTCCACACGACTTTGTTGTCTTTCGTGCGAATCGAAACGCTCGCGCCGGCAATCGGCTTCGCGGTGTCGAGTCGCGTGACGAGGATGACGGTGTTCTGCGGGCTGTCCTTGACGCTGATGCCGAGGTTCGTCGTCTGAACGACCGTCGAGACGACATCGCTGCTGTACGCCTTCGACTTCGCCATCGTGTCGCCGGGTTGAATCGACGCCCATGCGATGCCGAGGTTGTCCTCGCCGATGGCGGGCTTCAGATCGAGACCGATCGCCGCAATCTTGTCGCGCGCCGTTTTCAGTGTGCGCGTCGACGGCTTCACATCCGGCGTCGCGTTGCTCGAATCACGCAGACGCTGCAACGTCGGCATCAGCTGTTCGATCGATACCGGGGCAAGCCACTGCTGGACGGATTTGAAGTTGCGCGCGTGGAACGGCAGCACCGGACCGCCGCTCGTTTCCCACACGCCTTGTCCCGCGCCGAAGCTCACGAATGCACTGCGATGCCAGTTCTCGAACGATGCGGCCCACGCGTAGCCGAGTTGCTGGCCGTCTGCAGAAACGAGCGTCGGCTCGACGCGCACCGCGTAGTTGTGTCCCGGCTGCAGCGTGAATCCGAGCTCGTCGAGGGAGTAGTTCCAGCTCGGATAGTCGTAGCTCGGTTTGATTGCTTTCGGTTTGACCGGCGTCTGTTTCGCGGGATCGGTGATGTCGAAGACCTTCGTCGCCTTGACCATCTCTTCGAAGCGCACGCCGCTGTTCGTGCGGAAGTTGATCGCGTTGCGCATCTCCGGATCGCACTCGGCATAGCACTCCATGTACGTCACGAAGAACGTCGGCTCGAGCTGCAACTCGGTTGTCTGCGCGGTGCTGCGCACGTTTTTCGGCGAGGCCGCGATTTTGTCGTCGATGTTGACGGCGAGCCACGTATCCGGCGGGATGCCGGGTTTCGTTTCGAGCACGACGAGGTCTTTGCCCGCCGGCCAGCGCTCCTTGTTCCATTCCGTCGCGACGAACGCGAGGACTTTCGCGTCGTTCGCGGATGCGGCTTCGCGCGCTTTCGCGACTTTCGCGTTGTACGCCTGCATCTCCGCCGCGGTGACGCGATCCGCACCGCTCTCCGGGAAGTCGGCGCTCTCGATGTCGTGCGCACGCGTGCGAATGCCGATGTGCGGAACGATCGTCGCGGCATCCACGGGCTGGTTGAATCGCAGCGCAATCACGACCGCGCCGTTCGCCTTGCGATAGAAGTCGCTGTTGACGAGGCGAATGGTCGGCGTGACGAAAGACCAGGTGTATGCCTGATCGAGCGTGTTGCCGCTCACCGCTTTCGCGCTCTTGTCGATCGCGACTTTGTATTCAGTCGCGAACGGCAGTTGCTTCTCGGGTGTGAAGATCAACGTGGTCGTGCCGGACCAGCGGAACGAGCCTTTGATCGCGGGCTCGATCTTGAAGTACGGCACGACGACCGGCTGCGGGATTTTCCCGAGGACCACCATCGGCTCGGAAAACACCGCGCGGATCTCATTCGCTTCGGCGAGACTCGCGATCTCGCCGACCGGTCCGGCGTTCACGACGCGAAGCGTTGCCGCCGCTCGTGCAGACACGGCGAAGACGGCGAGCACTATGAGTGCGAGCGCAACTGCGATTCTTTTCATTGCAGTTGCAGAGTCTAAGTCTCGGTTCGTCAAATGCAGTGACGTGGATCGCGCTTTCTCGCGTTCGCTTTATGGCGGGATTGTGGAAGCGGCGAGCTCGTCGCCCGCCGCTTCGCACTTGTTAGAA
The DNA here is from genome assembly GCA_051953135.1 of Thermoanaerobaculia bacterium. Classification (GTDB taxonomy): domain Bacteria; phylum Acidobacteriota; class Thermoanaerobaculia; order Gp7-AA8; family Gp7-AA8; genus QHVT01. The sequence goes on from JBQCJC010000386.1 coordinate 9,444, forward strand.
CGTCATTCGATACGAGAGCGTGAAATCGCGTCCCGCGAGCGGCACCGCGTCTTTCAGCGGATTGAGATGGTTGTACGCGAGCTCGTCGGTGAGGTTGTTGCCGCGCAGCAGCACGTCGTGCACCGTGTCGGCGACGAAGAAGCGATAGCCCACGGCCGCGTTGAACATCGTGTATCCCGGCGTCGTGGTCTCGAAATCGGCGACGCGATTCTGCGCATTCGCATGACGCAGTTCCGCGAACGCATGCAGCGACTGTCCCTGATACCGAATGCCGGCGCCGTAGCGGAACGGCGGAATGAACGGCAGCGGACCACCGCCGTCCGCAAGGGTTGCGCGAACGTAATCCGCGGTGAGCTCGAGCGCGACGTGATTCGGATCCGCGTGCAGCAGCGTGATGTCGGCATGCCCTTCCGCACCGCGGAACGTCGCATCGCGCTGCGCGAACTCGAACACGCGCAAGTCATCTTCGACATCGCCGGTCGGGTTCTCGTAGATGTAGCCATCGAAGCGTTGCGTGAAGAGACTGACCTCGCCGGTCACGATGCCGGTGCGTTTGCGAAACGAGAGATCGATGCCGTTGCCGCGTTCTTCGCGCAAATCGGGATTGCCGATCTGAAACTGAAACGTCGCCTCATGCGGTCCATCGAAGTACAACTCTTCCGCGACCGGCAGACGCGCGGAATGCGAGAGCGACAACGCCGCGGTCCAATGCTCGTTCGGAACAAACACGATTCCGCCGGAGCCTGAGAGTCCGCTGAACGAACGATCGCGCAGTTCATCCGAAGTGACGTCGACCTTCTGCTGTTCGTAGCGTCCGCCGAACTGAACGCGCCACACGCCGCGTCCCGCTTCTTCGAACGCGAAGATCGCGTGATTCGTCGTCTCGGTTGGCGGCAGTAGCGATTCCTCGCCTTCGACGCGGAAATCGCGATTCGAATACTGCACGCCGACAGCGCCGTGAAACGGACCGAGGTCGCGATGTGACGCTTCGATGCGTCCTTCGCTGAACCGATTGAGGAACTCGGTCTCGGGTTCGTCGTTGACGATCTCGAAGTGACGATAGTTCGTACGGCCGGCGCGGAATCGCACGCGAGAGAACGGTCCGCTCTCCGGCGTCAGCTCGCCTTTCAAATCCCAGCGTCGCTGGCGCAGATCAATGCGCACGATGTCGTCGGGCTCGACGCCCGGACCCGCTTCGGAGATTCCGTAGTTCGTGTCGAGGCCGCCGTATGAGAGTCCGAAGTAGCCGTGGCTGCCGATGAACGATCCGCCGAGTGACGCGCTCGTCGTGTCGATGTCGCTGTTGAACAACGTCCCGATCGGCGTGTCGTAGTCATCGGTCGTGCGCTTGTTGATGTTGCCCTGCCACGCGAACGCACCTTTGCCGCCGGTCAGTGCGAGATGACCGTTTCGTTCATTCGCATTCGACGTGCCGCGCAAATCGATCACGCCGGAAAGCGCGGTACCGGGCGACGACATCGGCACGCGGTCGTCGATGACGTTGACGACACCGCCGACGGCGTTGCTGCCGTAGAGCAACGTCGATGGACCACGCACGATCTCGATGCTCTCGGCGTTGACGGGATCGATGCTGACGTTGTGATCCTGGCTGACGTTCGACGCGTCGCCGACGCCGACGCCGTCTTCGAGCACGCGAATGCGATCGCCGCCGAAGCCGCGAATGACGGGACGGCTCGCACCGGGAACGAATCCGGTCGACGAAACTCCGGGTTGTTGCGCGAGCGTTTCGCCGAGCGTTGGTTGCTGGCGGGATTGCAGTTCATCGCCGCTCACACTCTCGACGCTTTGCGCGAGCTCCGATGCGGCGCGCGGATCGCCGGTCGCGCTGACGACGATCTCTTCGCGATGAATCGCCACGTCGAGCTCGACGTCGATCGTCGTCTCGCCGCTGACCGTGATCTCGGTGGTCGCGCTGCCGAAGCGCGCGTGGTTCGCCTGCAGCAGATGACGGCCCGCGGGACCGTTGCTGAATGAATCGTGGCCTTGTGCGTCAGTCGTCGTGCTGCGACGAAGATCGACGAGTTGCACGTCGGTGGACGCTGCTGGTTGTTTCGTGTTGGTGGTGACTGTGCCGCGAATGCTGCCGCTCGTCTGCGCGAGCGTGATCGTGGCGAGAAATGCAAAGACGAGCGCGATGGACACGCGTAGTGTTCGCATGGGTTTCCTCCTGTTCGCGTGTCATCCCGTGCTCACGCACGGCATGACACTTCGCGTTGCGAATTGCGGGTGTGGACTCGCTACGCGGCAGGAGGTCCGCGGAGAGGCGTGAAATCGCGATGCTGTGCGAGTGGAAGGGCGACGACAATCGGTACGCGCTCGGCGCGCAGCGATGCGGTGAAGCCGATGACCGCGGTGCGGAACGTGCCCGCGGAGTGATCGCGCACGCACGCCACGCAGGGATGCGAATGCACGGTGCGCGCGGCGTCGAAGTGTTGCGGCGCCGTCGGTGCGCAATGCGCGACGGACTCGATCGCATCGCCGAACACACGCTCGACCAGCCCTTCGTGCTGGTGAGGCGCGATGGCGGTGATGCTCAGAACGAGCACGAGCGCGAGATGCGCGAAACGCCGGATTCGAGACACTGCGCGCGCAGGCTATGCGCGATCGAAGGCGACGGTCAATGCACCGCGCGCGTTGTTCACGAAAGATTCGCGTCAGTCGACGTCATCTTCTTCGCCGGGC
>JBQCJC010000387.1:0-22203 GCA_051953135.1 Thermoanaerobaculia bacterium
CGATGAGTGATGAGTGATGAACGGCAGTGGAGAGAATCGCGTGCCGCGAGATCACCGCACTTCGGTCGCGAATCCTGACGCCATCTCGAATCCCGCCGACGCTTGCCAGCCCGGTTCATCACTCATCATTCATCGTTCATCGCTCGTTCCCACGACGACCATCGCCACAAGCCAGCCATCGCCCATAACACACGACTTAACATAATCCATCTTATCGGACCCTGCGGAAACCTGTGGATTGACCCCAAACACCGGCGGTCTGGCGCGTTTCCCGCGTCATAATCCGCCCTCGCATGGGCACCCGCATTCTGACGCGCTACATCCTCAAAGAAATGATCGGCCCGACCGTTCTCGGGTTCACGTTCTACACGTCGATCATCATCATGCAGCGGCTCTTCGATCTCGCCGGTCTGATCATCAAGCGCTCGCTCTCTGGTGCCGTCGTCGGGAAACTGCTCCTGTACTCCTTGCCGAACATCGTCGTGCTCACCGTGCCGATGTCGTTGCTCTTCGGCATCCTCATCGCTGTCGGCCGGCTCTCATCCGATTCCGAGATCGTCGCCATGCGCGCCCTCGGTATCTCCACACGCACGATCTACCGTCCGGTCTTCGTCTTCAGCTTCACCGTCTTCCTGCTCAACCTCTACCTGATGAACTACGTGCTGCCGAAAGGCAACCAACAGTTCGTCACGTTGCGCGCCGAGATCATGACCTCGACCGTCGAGAAAGCCGTCAAGCCGCGCGTCTTCTTCGACCAATACGAAAACGTCATGATCTATGTGAACGACGTCGATCCCGCGACCGGCAAATGGAAAGGCGTTTTCGTGGCCGACAATCGCGGCGACGAATCGCAGGACGTCGCGACGCCGCGCCAGATGTCGAACGGCACCGCGCCGCCGCAGGAAGAAGACGAAGGCGTCGGCGCGCTCTCCGCGCAAGGACAAGGTCAGCGCATCATCGTCGCCGAGAGCGGCAACCTCTCGATCATCCAGCCGCAGAAAGACATCTGGATGAATCTCTTCGGCGCCGAGACGCACATCTGGGATCCGACAAAACCCGATCGCTACGATCGCACGCGCAACGAGACGCAGCGCATTCTCCTGCCGAGCACCGAATCGAATTTCGATGCGAGCTCTGTCTCGCGCTCGTTTCGCGAGCTCACCTTGCGCGAGCTCGTCGAACAGGAACGTTTGCTCGCGCGCGGCCGCAGCGAATCGGATCGCATCGATCGCAATCGCGCGCGCGTTGAGATCCACAAGAAGTTCGCGATTCCGTTCGCATGCATCGCGTTCGGCGTCCTCGGATTACCGCTCGGCATCACCAATCGCCGCGGCGGCAAAAGCTCAGGGTTCTCTTTAAGTATCGCGATCATCCTCTTGTACTACGTCATGCTGAACAACGGCGAAGACCTCGCCGTCAACGGCAAGATCCCGCCATGGTTCGGCATGTGGGCCGCGAACATCATGCTGCTCGCGATGGGCATCTGGCTTCTCGGCCGCGCGAATCGTGATGCCGGTGCAAGCCGCAACGAAAGCGGTCTGTTCAGCAGAATCGGTGCGGCGATCGCGAAGCTCGTCTCGCGCCGATCGAAAGATGCCGGCGTCGTTGGCGCCGACGAGCCATCGTCCGTGCTGCGCCGGCTCGACATCACCTTTCCGAACATCCTCGATCGCTACATCCTTCGCGAGTTCCTCAAGATCCTCGTGCTCGTGCTCGTGTCCGTCGTCGCGCTGTTCATCATCGTCGACTACACCGAGATCGCGAAGGACGTGCGGCAGAACCACGTCAGCGCATCGACGCTGCTCACCTACTACCGCTTCCAGATTTTCTACGTCCTCAACATGACACTGCCGATCTCCGTGCTCGTCGCGACGCTGATCACATTCAGCCTGCTCGCGAAGAACAACGAAGTGACGGCGATCAAATCGAATGGTGTATCGCTTTATCGCGTCGGCCTGCCGATCTTCGCCGTCGCGGTGCTGATCAGCATCCTCGCGTACTTCATCCTCGACTTCGTTCTGCCGTACGCGAACCAACGCGTGTACGAAATGAAGCGGCGCATCGACGGCAAACCAACGGTCACCGCGAAGACGTCGCAACAAAAACTCTGGTACCTCGGACAGAACGGCCGCTACCTCATCAACTTCCTCGCCTACGACTCACGCGCCAAAGCGCTGAGTCAGGTGCAGGTCTTCGAATTCCATCCGACCGAGTTCCGCATCACACGCCGCGTGTACGCACGCAGCGCGAAGTGGAACGGACAAGCGTGGGCGTTCGAGGACGGCTGGATGCGCTCGTTCACCGACGACGGCAACTCGACGTTCACGCCGATCACGAAACCGATCGCGCTGTTCTATCCCGAGACACCCGAGGATTTCGCAACGGATGTGAAACCGCCGGATCAGATGACGTACGCACAACTGCGACGCTACATCGGAATCCTGCATGAGTCGGGATACGCGTCGGACGAGCTACTCGTGAAGCTCTACTCGAAAACCTCGTGGCCGGCGATCAGCGTGGTCATGGCGCTCATCGCGATGCCGTTCGCATTCAAGATCGGCAAACGCGGCGCGCTGTACGGCGTCGGCATCGCCCTCGGACTCGGTGTCATCTACTGGCTGATCTACGGCATCTTCTCGAAGTTCGGCGAGGTGGGAAACCTGCCGCCGCTGTTGTCCGCGTGGTCCGCGAACATTCTCTTCGCGCTGGCGGCGGTGTACATGTTCCTGCACGTGGAGACCTAGGCGACGTCGATTACAAACGTGGCCTGGTATCGCACATGGGCACCGCGGTGCCATATCGATTGGTAACGTCATTGCCATCCACGATGGCATGTTGCAGGCCACTGACGATGGCGACGACGCTGGCAGGTGAGATGTCATCCCGAGCGTGAGCGAGGGACCTGGGGCTCGGGTGGAGGCACGAGGCATGTGATCCGTGCCGCGACCGTGCGATCGGTTCCTGGCGCGCGGCGCTGAGACTCACGACGAGGAACAGCGATCCGATGATCAGCAGCGCGACGATGACGCCGAGACTGTCGTCGCGATACGACGTGCGACCGCGCACTTGATCGAGCGTCGGAATCTCGAGCGGCGCATTGCGAGCCCGTGCGCGATGTAGCGCTCCGGAGATTCAATCTCGTCGAGATGCAGAAACGTGATGCCCGCGATGATGAAACAGAGCGCGCTCCACGCGAGAACGGTGATCAAAGCAATACGGCCCGCCGTCATGGCGGGCCGTAGAGTAGCAGGCGAGTCGTGCGCTCAAACTTAGATCGCGTTCACGATCTCGTCCGACAGTCCCTTCCACTTGCGCAGATACTCGCGGCGATCGTTGTTGTACTTCGCCACGAGCTGGTTGTACTCGTCGAGTCTCCCCTGCCGCTCGTACATCTTCTTCGGCTGGAGATAATCCGCGTCATCGATGCCCGGCACTTCCGTCGCGACGAAATAACCGAAATCCGGATCCTTCTCCCACTTGATCGTGCCCTCGGCGATCGCTTTCACCACCGCGGACGAGTGCTGGATCTTCACCTTCTTCGAACCGTCGGCTTTGCCATCGCCGCCGATCGAGCCCGTGTTCATGAGGTAAACCTCCATCGGGCTGTCGTTCATCAGCTCGAGCATGCGATTGCCCTGATACGCGTGCAGCATCGGGAAGAACGGATTCGTGCCCGGCACGCGCAGCGACTTGCCGGCTTCCGCCGCGCCGCCCGCGCTCGTGCCCTTCGTCTCGCCGAGCATGAAGTACGCGGCCGCGAGCGGACCTTCGAGCTTCGCCACCGCCGGAATGATGTTCTCGTTTCGATTGAGAATCAGCAGGAAGTCGGCCTTATCGATCTCCTGCGCATCCGCGGCGCCCGCTATGTCTTCCATGCGAATGACCGCGCGACCGTTCGGCGTGTATGACGTGTCGAAGTAATCGACCTTGCCGCCGTCGTTCTGCGAAACATTTTCGAGATACGCATGCGACGACGCGCACGCGTGATAGATCGTCGGCTCGTCGTTTGGATTGAGGCCGAACGTCTTCGCGAAGCAGCCGTTCTCCGTCGCGTACACCTTGCCGCCAGGCAACAGCGCGCAGAAATCATCCTGCACCGGCTGCGATTCATTCTGCTTCGTGAACGTCGTGGTCGTTTTGCCGGTGCCCGAGAGACCGACGATCAGACCAACGCGCTTTTTCCCTTCGACCGGAATGACCTTGCAACCCGCGTGAAGCGCGAGACCGCCGCGCTCGTACACGAGCTTGTTCCACATGCGCAGGCCGCCCTTCTTCGACTCGCCGAAATAATCGGAGTTGAAGACGCGCGTCGTGTAGCTCTCGAGATCCACCGCGATCAACCGCTCATCGGGATAGCCTTCGGCCTTGAGATTCGGCGTGTAAATCACGGTGAGCTTCGGCTCGAAGTCGATGAGCTCTTCGGGCGTCGCGGGGTAATAAAGGATCTGCTGCATCGCCGCGATGTTCGCGTTGGCCTTCTCGATGATGAGACGCGTGGGAACGCGAAACTCGCGATCGTTGCCGATGTAGCCTTCGATCACGAGCATGTCCTGCTCGCGGATGTAGTCGTTCTGCATCTTCGCCACGCGCGCGTACTCGGCGCGAGTGATCGTCTGATCGGAATGCTGCTCGGGATGATCGGTGGCGATGAAGGTCGAGAGCTTCGAGCGGGACACGACTTTGGTGGCCACGTTCACATTGCCGAACTCGGTGAGACGCGCATTCGGCATCAGCTCGGCGAATTGCCGGAGCTGCTCGGGCGTGGGATTCCACACCACCGACTTCGCTTCGACCGGAAGCGACTTACGCGTGTGCGGATGAGCCGCTCGGTGTGTGGTTGAAGCGTTCGCCGGATTGGACAGGATCTCAGTCATCTGTGGTCCTCGTGCAGTTGGATTTGGCACTGATTGACGAGCATCGCTCGCAAGAATCAAGCCGGTGGTCGCGCACCAGATTGATCAGTTGAAGGATGAGGGATTCTACCTTGCAAAGCTACGATGCGTACTCGTGAAGCGCATCGCTCATCGTGTCATCCGCAATCTCGAAGACCGCGTCGACCGCCGCGCCGCCGGTCGCCCGGTCACACGACGCGTTCTCGTGCAGCCGTATCGCGGCTTCGGCCGGTCCGATGAACTCCTGCTGCGCGGTCGCGTCCTCATCGAGAAGAACATCACCCGCGCCACAGAATCGGAACCGTTGTGGCGCAATTTGCTCAATACCTATCGAAGGTTTCAAAGTGACGAGATCGCCGGCGTGCGCATCGTCTCGACATTTCGCGATGCGCTGATCGAAACGATCTCGGACGCCGAGGGATATTTTCAGGCGGTGCTCTGCCCGACGGAGCTCGATGCGAGTCTGCCGTGGCATGAAGTGAGTCTCGCGCTGCCACAACATGGCGTCACCGCGACCGCGCACGTCCTCGTTCCTCCGCGCGACGCGCAGTTCGGCGTGATCAGCGACATCGACGACACGATCGTGCAGACCAACGCGACGAGTCTCGTGCGCATGGTGCGCTCCGTGATTCGCAACGCCGCATCGCGATTGCCGTTCGATGGTGTCGCGGAGCTCTATCGCGCACTGCACGCCGATCGCAATCCGATCTTCTACGTCTCCAGCAGTCCGTGGAATCTGTACGACCTGCTGCACGACTACATGAATCTCAACGGCATTCCGCACGGCCCGATGTTTCTGCAGGACTGGGGTATCGACGAGGCGACGTTCATCACGCAACCGCACGAAACGCACAAGCTCGCGCAAATTCAGACGCTGCTTGATTACTACCCGAATCTGCGCTTCGTGCTGATTGGCGACAGCGGACAACACGATCCCGAAATCTATCTGCGCGTCATTCAGTCGCATCCCGAACGCATCGTCGCGGCGATCATTCGCGACGTCACCGGCGATCTGCGCGATCAGTCGGTCGCGCGCATCATCGAGGAGTCGAACGCGGCGGGCGTGGAAATGCTGTACGTGCGAGATTCCGCCGAGGCGCTGAAGCACGCGCAACGACTCGGCCTCGCGTGACACAATCTTGCGTCATGAGCCAGCTCCATCGCATCGCCCTCGACGCGCTTCGCACTCGCATCACCGGCGCATTTCCGCAGCAGATCGTCGCCGCGCTGCGCGAGCTCACCGACGAACAGATCTGGTGGCGTCCAAACGAATCGTCGAACTCGATCGGCAATCTCGTGCTGCATCTCACCGGCTCGCTCGATCACTTCCTGAATCGTAACCTCGGTGGTTACGATTACCTGCGCAACCGCGAGGCCGAATTTGCGGAGCGCACGAACATCCCGCGCGAAGAGCTGACGCACCTTTTCGAGGAGATGTGCGCGCGTGCCCACGCGACCTTCGACAATCTCACCGAAGACGATCTCGAGAAGCCCTCACCCGAGCCGAAGATGAACGAGATCATCTTCCAGGACCTTCTCGGCGTCGCGACGCACATCGCCGGACACGCGAGCCAGATCGTGTACATCGCGAAGATGTTGAAAGAGGGCTCGGTGAACGAGATCTGGATCCAGTCGCATCGCGACGCCGGCGTGTGGAAGCGGCGCTAAGGCGTCGCCTCCCCGACCTTCTCCATGTACTCGGTCATCTTCGTCGAGCAGTATTCGTAGAACGCGTCATCGCACTTCTTCCACGCGAGCTCCGGCATGTTCGCTTTCATCCAGCGCATGAAGTGCGGGCGTCTGCCGTCCGCGTCGACGATGCCGTATTCCTCGCCGAGGTCCCACGACGCGAAGACGCGGCCGTTCTTCCGCGCAACGTTTGGATCATTCGCAAGTGCCGCGATCGCGCGACCCACGAACAGCGGCGTTTCGGATTCGATGAAAGGCGGTTCTTTTTCCACCGCGTCCCGCCAATTCGCCTCGGTCACGCCGAAGTGTTCGAGCATGAACTCCGATCGCAGGAACCCCGGCGACACCGCGACCGATGTGATGCTGCGTTTCCTCGTCTCCTGCGCCCACAGAAACGCGAGACGGATGATGGTCGTCTTCACGAGGTCGTACCAGAAGTTCCCGCGATAGTAGTAACCATCGCCGTCCGTGATCTCGACGATGAGTGAACCGTCGCGCAGCAGCGGGATCGCGTAATAGCTCGTGATGATGTGCGACTGAATCGCGCGATCGATGAGCATCAAGCCGTCACCGAGATTTGAATCGACGAACTGCTGGCCCCATTTGATGAATGCATCGCCGCCCCAGACATCGTTGACGAGCACATCGAGATGGCCGTGATCTTTCTTGATGAGATCGCACAATGCTTCGACTTGCTCGCGCTTCGTGTGATCGCACTGCACGGCGATGCCTTTGCCGCCGCGCGCGGTCACGATCTCCGCGGTTTCTTCGATCGTTTCGGGACGATTGGCTCCGGACGCAAGCGCGCCGCGAATGCTGCGGCCGGTGCAGTAGACGGTGAATCCGGCTTCGCCGAGGGCGGTGGCGATGCCGCGACCGGCGCCGCGCGTGGCGCCAGCAACAAGTGCAATTTTCATGAGGCGGCGCATAGCGGAACGGCGCCGAGACGGCGCGTGCTCAGCCGGCGTGTCGCCGGCGTTCCGCTATGCTCCGCCTCATGAAAATCGCAGTCATCGGCGCCGGTGGAGTGGGCGGCTACTTCGGCGGGCGCCTCGCCCACTCGGGCATCGACACTCACTTCCTCGTGCGCGGCGCCACACTCGACGCACTTCGCGCAAATCCCCTTCGCGTCGACAGCGTCAACGGCGACTTCACCATCAACGTCCACGCCACCAACGATCCGAAAGAAATCGGGCCTGTCGATGCCGTTCTCGTGTGCGTCAAAGCGTGGCAGATCCCCGACGCTGTGAAAAACATCGCGCCGCTCCTCGGCGACGACACGATCGTCGTGCCGATGGAAAACGGCATCGACGCACCCGATGTCCTGCGCGAGCACGTCGGCGCGAAACACGCCATCGGCGGCTTGTGCGCGATCGTCAGCTTCGTCGTCACACCGGGTCACATCAAACACGCCGCATCCGAGCCCGTCGTGATGTTCGGTGAGCTCGACAACGCGCGCACCGAGCGCACGCAAAAACTCCTCGATGCGTTTCTCCATGCAGGCGTCAAAGCGGAGATCCCGCAGGACATCCATCGCTCCATGTGGACGAAGTTCCTGTTCATCGCGCCGCTCAGCGGGATCGGCGCACTCACGCGCGTTTCCGCGGGTACATGGCGGGCGATGCCCGAGGTGCGGGAGATCGTGAGCGGCATGTTGCGGGAGTTGATCGACATCGCCAACGCACGCGGGATCGACCTCGGCGACGACGCATTCGAAAAGACGTGGCAGCGCTACGACGCACTCGCACCGGCATCGACCGCATCCCTGCAACGCGACGTGATGGACGGCAAACCATCCGAGCTCGATGCACAACTCGGCGCTGTCGTCCGCCTCGGCGAACGGCTGAACATCGCGACGCCCATCACACGACTCGTGTACCACGCGCTGTTGCCGCAGGAACGCATCGCGCGCGAAAGTGCGAGGCAGACATGACACCGCCCACCATCACCCAGCTCCTCCCCGTCCTGCAGATCGCCATCGGTCCCGTGATTCTCATCTAGGGAATCGTCCTGCTGCTGCTCAGCATGACCAATCGCTACGGCCGCACGATCGATCGCGCACGTGAGCTCGCGTACTCGCGACGCCATCCCGATGAAGAACGCGATCGTGCACGCATCGAAAAACAGATCGAGATTCTGTGGAAGCGCGCGCAGATCCTGCGCCGCGCGATTTTCTTCGGCACACTCAGCGTGTTGTGGGCCGCGATTCTCATCATCAGTCTCTTCATCACCGAGTTGCTGCACGTCGACGCGGGCTGGCTCCTCGGATTGATTTTCGTCGCCTGTCTCGCGTCGCTGATTCTTTCGCTGATGGACTCGATTCGCGACGTCAACGTCTCGCTCGTGGCCGTGCGATTGGAGATCGAGAGATGAGTTACCATGCGCCGCATGACGCAGGCGCAGCCTGACGCCGCGGTTCATCCCGCCATCGCCGAAGCGAAACGTGTGCTGGAGGTCGAAGCGGCGGCGATTCTCGGCATCATCCAACATCTCGATCACCACTTCGTCGACGCGGTGGAGCTCATCGCCACGTGCAACGGCCGTGTCGTCACGATGGGCGTCGGCAAGTCCGGCATCATCTGCAAGAAGATCACGGCGACGCTCGCATCGACGGGAACTCCCTCGTTCTTTTTGCATCCCACCGAGGCGATTCACGGCGACCTCGGCATGCTCGTGCGCGGTGACGTCGTGCTCGCGATCTCGAATTCCGGCGAGACCGAAGAGCTCATTCGCCTGCTGCCGACGATCAAACGCATCGGCGCAGAGATCGTCGCGATCACCGGGAATCCCAACTCGACGCTCGCGCGCGGGGCGGATCATCATCTGAACGCCGCGATCTCGAAGGAAGCGTGTCCGCTCGGACTCGCACCTACGGCTTCGACCACCGCAACGCTCGCACTCGGCGATGCGCTCGCGATGGCGCTGCTCGTGCGTCGCGGCTTTCAGGAAGAAGACTTTGCGTTCCTGCATCCGGGCGGAAAACTCGGCAAGCGCTTTCTGCGCGTGCACGACCTGATGCACAAAGATGATGAAGTGCCGGTCGTGAAGCGCGACGCGTCGATGCACGATGTGATTTACGAGATGTCGAACAAAGGCTTCGGCATCACCGCCGTCGTCGATGACGCGGGCGCGCTGCTTGGCGTGATTTCTGATGGTGACCTGCGCCGCCTGCTGCAGCGCGATGAAGCGATTCTGCGGAAGACGGCAGGAGATTCGCTGAAGGGAATGCCGGTGACGATCTCCGCGAACGAGCTCGCATCGGCGGCACTGCAAATCATGGAAGAGCGCAAGATCACGTCGCTCTTCATCGTCGATGACGCGCGACGCGTCGAAGGTATCATTCACCTTCACGATCTCTGGGGTCTCGAACTGTTCTGATGCAAGACGAGAGAGTGATTCTTCGCTACCGCGATGGCCGCATCGAGCGCGCGCTGCTGGAGCCGATCGATGCAACGCATGAGGTGTTGTACGTGCGTGGCGACGACGGACAGTTGGCGGAAGTGCCGTTCACGGAGTTGAAAGCGGTATTCATTCCGAGACTCGTTCCCGACGAGTTGCTCGAGCCCGCCAGCGGAATCCGCATCGCGGTGGAGTTCACCGACGGCGAAGTCATCCGCGGCACCGCGCATTACAACCCGGAGCGTAACGGGTTCTTTCTCTTCCCCGACGATCGGACGAAAAACGACCGCATCTTTGTTGTCAACTCCGCGATCGTGTCCATTGAAGCTTAGCCGGCACGACCGGCGGCGCTGATTGCTTCGCCGCACGCTCGTACGGCTGGCTCGTCGGTTCGGTCGTCGCGATTGCACGACTATTGCGATCACACCGAGCGCAGCCGGCTGTGCCGGCCAGGAGGTTATGTTGAAACGAATTTCACTCATCGCTGCACTTCTACTCGCAGCGACCACACTCACCGCCGCGCCGATCGAGCTCGATCGCGCCGCGACCGCCATGTCCGGAATGGAAGCGAGCTTCACGCATCGCTTCACGGCCAAAGGCTTCAAGACCAGCCAGGTCGAACAAGGCTCCGTCGTGTTCGGCGAGCTGCCGCGCATGCGCTGGTCGTACGCATCACCCGAAAAGAAAGAATTCATCTTCGACGGATCGAGCTCGTGGTTCTACGTTCCTGCCGACAAACAGGTGACGTTGGGCAAAGTGACCGACACACGTAAACGCGAGCTCCCCTTCCTGCTCCTCGGCGATCCCGCCGCGCGCAATCAATCTTTCATCGTCAAAGAACAGGCGAAAAACGGCGCGGTGATCACCACGCTGCAGCCGCGCGACAAAGCATCGATCATGCGCACCGTCACCGTCACGATCGCGCCGTCGACGCACCTCATCTCGCGCATCGACTACGTCGATCGCGACGGCAACAAAACATCCTTCGAATTCTCGGGATATCATCGCCGCGCCGCGACGGCCGACACGTTCCGGTTCACTCCACCGGCAGGCGTTCAGGTCATCCGCGCGGACTAATTCGATTTGGAGAGGCGGACGGATCTCCGTCCGCCGCAGCAACTATGGCGCAGGAATTCTCGTTCGACATCGTCTCGAAAACCGAGCTGCAGGAAGTCGCGAACGCCGTGCAGCAGGCGCAGAAAGAGCTCGCGCAGCGATTCGACTTCAAAGGCAGCAAGAGCTCGATCGAACTCGCGGGCGAAGAGATCACGCTCGTCAGCGACGACGAAGGAAAGCTTCGCAGCCTCAAGGACATCCTCGAATCGAAGCTCGTCAAGCGTCAGGTATCGCTGAAAGCACTCGATTATCAGAAGCTCGAAGACGCGTCGATGGGCACGGTCCGCCAGAAAGCGAAGATCGTGCAGGGCATTGAGAGCGAGAAGGCGAAGCAGATCGTGAAGGCGATCAAAGACGCGAAGCTCAAAGTCCAGGCGTCGATTCAGAGCGATCAGGTGCGCGTCGTGGGCCGCAGCAAAGACGATCTGCAGCGCGCCATGACCATCGTCAAAGCCGGCGACTACGGCATTCCTCTTCAATTCACCAACTACCGCGGTTGAGCGCAACGCGCGCTATCGACTATCCTTCGCCACGTGACAGCTCCTCGTCTCTCCAACGGTCACACGACGTACGCCGAGCGCCTCCTCGACCTCATTGCCCCCAAGCTCGAGCTCGTGGAGGAGGAGCTGCGCCGCAATTTCAAGTCGAAGATCACGACGATCCGCGACGTCGGTGAGCACATTCTCGGCGGAGGCGGCAAACGCCTGCGCCCCGCGCTGCTTCTGCTCGTCTCGCAGATGCTGCGTTACGAAGGCAAACGCGATGTGATTTACGGCGCCGTCGTGGAGTTCATCCACACCGCGACGCTCATTCACGACGACATCATCGATGAAGCGGACGTGCGCCGCGGACGAACGTCGATCAACTACGGCTGGGGCAATAACCTCACGGTGCTGGTCGGCGATTACGTCTTCATGCACTCGATGGCAATGGCACTCGGCGAAGGCATCGTCGAGATCCTGCGCCTGCTGTCCGACGCGACGATCAAGATGATCGAAGGCGAGATTCTCGGCACGGAACAGAATGGCCGCGCCGATCTCTCGGTCGAGGATTACTTCGAGATCGTGCAGCGCAAGACGGCATGGTTGTTCGGCGCGACATGCCGCATCCCGGGATATCTCGTCGATCTGCCCGAAGCGCACACCGCCTCGCTCTTCAACTACGGTTACAACCTCGGCATCTGTTTCCAGCTCGTCGACGATCTGCTCGACTTCACGTCCAGTACCGAGGTTCTGGGCAAGCCGGTGCTTTCTGACCTGAAGGAAGGAAAGATGACATTGCCATTAATTTTGGCAATGCCCATGGCAACCGATTTGGAACGCGAAATCGTCACGCGAGTGGTCACACGGAAATCATTCGATGGCGTCGATCCGTCGGAGATCCTGGCGATCGTGCAGCGTCATGACACGCTGGCGCAGACGCGAGAGATCGCACGCGATTACGCGAATCGCGCGCGCGTCGCACTCGAACCCTTCCTGCCCGGCGACGCGAAAGACACGCTCGAGTTCGCACTCGACTTCGTCCTGGATCGCGATCGCTGAGTCGTGCACCGGCTCGTCTTCGCTGTCGCGCTCCTCTTCGGCGCGTTGTTCGCCGTTCTCACTCCCCCATTCGCAACGCCTGATGAAACGGGCCACTGGATTCATGCCGTGGCGATCGCGAATGGAGAGTCGTGGTTGCCGAAGGCGGTCGTGACCGTGCCCGCGTGGTCGCGAGCATTCGTCGACACGTACGCGCCGAACGGCGACATCACGAAGCTCACGTCGAACCCGCGTTTCGACGTGGCGATCACGAACGATCAAGTACAGGCGAAGCTCCTCAATCTTTCGACATACAACGGCGTCGGATATCTGCCCGCGGCTTCAGGAGTGTTGATCGCGCGCCTGCTGCGACTTTCGCCGCTCGCAACGTTTCGTGCTGGTCGCATCGCGGCGACGCTGATCTCTTCGTTGATTCTGTTCGCCGCGTTTCGAATCGCGAGTGGCAGCCGCGCTCTGCTCACACTCGTCGCGCTCGCACCAATGGCAGTGGCCCTGCGAGCGTCGTACTCGATCGACGGCTTACTGATCTCACTTGCGATTCTTCTCGTCGCGGTTTTGCTCTCGTCACATCCTTCGCTGCCGCTCGCGTTGCTCGCTGCTGTGCTGATCGTGCTGCTCAAGCCGCCATACCTTCCGCTCGCTGCGCTGGCAATGTTCGCGACCTCGTCGACACGCCGGCGAGTCGCGGTGGGTTCACTGCTCGTCTTCACCGCAATCGGTGCGATGTTGCTCGCGAACGCCGCATCGAAGCAAACCATCATGCGGCTCGATGTTGCAGTGGATCCCACGGCGCAGGTCGCGCACATCGCGCATCATCCGTTCGCGGCCACGGCGATGCTGTCGCGCGATCTCGTCACTCATTCCTGGCTGTACACGCGTCAAGCCATCGGCATCCTCGGCTGGATGCAAATCGAGTTGCCGGCGATTGCATATCAAATCTACGCCGCGGCACTCGCGATCGCCGTGCTGCTGCATCGACGCGAACGTTCCGTTCCGACACTGCCGGTGTTGCTCGCGATCCTTGCAACACTGCTCGCGATCGCGACGTCCGTGTACATCCTCGATCCCGTTGCGGCGGCGCAACTCGATGGATTTCAGGGACGCTATCTGCTGCCCGTCCTTCCGTTCCTCGCGTTGCTGCCGTCGTGGAAAAAGAAAAACGGCGAGCCACGAGAGATCGTGCTCGCCGTTGCAGTTGCGTCTGTCGTTTTGTTCGTGGCGCTGCGCGAGATCGTCGTCTACTACGCTACGACAACATCTCCATGATCTCGCTCATCGCGGCGCGCGCGCGGGTGTGGACGGTGTCGTTCGCGCCATCAGCAGACAGGCGAATGACTTTGTTGTACTGCTCGATCGCGCGGGTATAGTCGCCGAGGCAACGGTGATAGATCTCGCCCTTGCACAGCTTCGCATCGAGATTCATCGGATCGAGCTCGAGGATCTTGTTGAGGAAGATCATGGCCGTGTCGTACTTCTCTTCTTCCATGGCCATGCGATAGCGGAGACGATAGAGCGTGATCAACTCATTGTTGCGAGGATCGATCCACGCGCCCGGCAGATACGTGCGCAGCGTGGAGAGCAGACGGCCCTTCATGCCGGCAGACGGCAGCGGGGCGTTCGAGCGCTTCACCTCAATTCTCTGCCGCATTCACACCCTCCCGTTCCACCGTGAAAAACTCGAATCGTGCACAGTGTAGGTTCTGGATTCGTGATCGTCAAGACGTTGACCATTGATCGTTCGTGGCCGATGCGCGGTCTGGTACCATCGCGCGCATGACCATCGCCGTCTATCCGGGATCGTTCGATCCGCTCACGAATGGACACCTCGACATCATCCGCCGCGCCTCGCGGCTCTTCGATCGCGTGCTCGTGTCCGTGCTCGAGAACGAAGGAAAGTCGCCGATGTTCTCCGTCCCCGAGCGCATGGAACTGATCACGCGATGCACGAAAGACATCGATGGCGTCGAAGTGCATTCGTTCTCCGGACTGCTCGTCGATTTCATGCGACGCTCGCAAGCACGCGTCGTCGTCCGCGGCATCCGCGCCGTGAGCGATTACGAATACGAATTGCAGATGGCGCTCATGAATCGCGAGCTCTACGACGGCGCCGAAACGATCTTCATGCTCCCCGCGGTCGAATACACGTATGTCTCATCCCGACTCGTGAAGGAAGTCTTCCGCCTCGGCGGCGACGTCGCTTCGCTCGTCCCCGAACCAGTGTTGGATGCATTGAGCGCGCGGTTAGGGGCGGCGGTGCGGAAGTAGATCGCGCAGTTCCCTACGCCCCACTTCTCGGATCCAACGCATCGCGAAACCTCTCGCCGATCACGTTGAACGCGGCGACGGTCGCGAAGATGGCGACGCCGGGGAAGAGGACCATCCACCAGGCGTACTCGATGTGGTCGTGGGATGCGGACAGGATGCCGCCCCAGCTCGCGGTCGGTAGCGGGACGCCGAGGCCGAGAAACGAGAGCGCGGATTCGGTGAGGATTGCGTAGGCGACGCCGAAACTCGCGCTCACGAGCACGGGGGCGAGCGCGTTGGGCAGCAGATGCCGGAAGATGATGCGGAAGTCGCGGGCGCCGCTGGCGCGTGCGGCGTGTGCGAAATCGAGATCGCGAATGCGGAGGAACTCGCCGCGAACGTAGCGCGCTTCATTGGTCCACTGCGTGAGGCCGAGGGCGATCATGATCGTCATCAGCGATGGCTTGAACAACGAGACGATGCCGAGTACGAGGAAGAGAAACGGAAAACACAACACGACCTCGATGACGCGCGAGACGATCCAATCGGCCACGCCGCCGTAGTAACCGGCGATTGCACCGAGAAACGATCCGAGAATCAGCGACATCGCGGTCGCGAGCAACCCAACGGTGAGCGAGATGCGCGCGCCGTGAATCATGCGCGAGAGGATGTCGCGACCGAGATCGTCGGTGCCGAGAAGATGCTCGTGTGTTGGTGCTTCGAGTCGCGATCCGAGTTTCACCGACTCCGGTGAATACGGGACGATCGCTCCTCCATCGCGCGCGAGAATCGGCGCGAGCAATGCGATCAGTGCCATGAATGCGACGTAGATCAATGCCGCGATCGCAAGCTTGCTGCGACGGAAGCGTTGCCACGTGAGTCCGGCGGTGGTGTCGAGCGCGTCGCGTCTCATGCAGGCTCCCGATCGAGTCGTACGCGCGGATCCGCGAAGGCGTAGAGGACGTCGGCGAAGAGACTCGCGAAGAGTGTGAGCACCGCGGTGACGACAGTAAGTCCCATGACGACCGGATAGTCACGCGCGAGAATCGCTTTGTAGTAAAGCAGGCCGATGCCGTCCCACTGAAAAATCGATTCGACGATGACGCTGCCGGAGAGAATGTACGGAATCGTGAGCCCGAGCAATGTGATGAGCGGAATGAGCGCGTTGCGAAACGCGTGACGAAAGAGCACCGATGCCTCGCCTGCTCCACGCGCACGCGCGGCGGTGATGAAGTCCTGGCGAATGACTTCCGTCAACGCGGACTTCGAGAAGCGCGCAAAGATGGCGATCTGTGCGTACGTCAGTGTGATGACGGGCAGCACGAGATGCTTGATGCGATCGGCGATCTGCGCGCCAGTCGCGAGGTCCGTGTATTCGTCGGAGCTCATGCCGAGAAGCGGAAGCCATCCGAGTTTCACGGCGAAGAACTGCATCAACAGCAACGCGACCCAGAAGCTCGGCAGCGAATAGAGCAGAAAGAATCCGACGGCGGACACGCGCTCGCTGAGTCTTCCCGATCGCGTCGCACTCCACAATCCGATCGGAATGCCGATGATGCCGGCGAGCAGAATCGCGAGTCCGTTCAATGCGAACGTATTCGGGATTTTTTCGAGCACGACTTCGCGCACGGTGCGGCGCTCGACGATGGAACGTCCGAAGTCGAACGTGAGCGCGCCGCGCAGCCAGAAGAAATACTGTTCGTGCAATGGGCGATCGAGATGAAACTCGTGACGCACCGCGGCGAGAAGTTCGGGCGGTACGGAGTGTGTGCCGGCGCGACCGACGTAGAACGACGTGGGATCGCCGGGAACGCTGTGGATCAAGGCGAACGTCGCGACGGTGTTGCCGAGGAACGTGAGCGCTCCGTAAAGCAACCGCCGGACGAGGTAGGTCGTCATTGCGTGCCGCGGTTCGGAACGGGTGGTGCGTCTTTCGCGATCCACCAACCCAGCTCACCCGGATACCAAAGGAACAATCCATAACCGCGGCTGGTCGCCACTCCCCGCACGCGTTTGTTGATCGCCCACTTCGACGAGACCTGGACCGTCCACGTGTACGGCTGTTCGTCGACGAGCAGTTCGTGCAGGCGCCAGTACAACTCCTTGCGCTTCGAGAGATCCATCTCCTGACGCGCGGTCTCGATCAAGCGATCGACTTCCGGATTCGAGAAGAAGACGAAGTTCTGGCCTCGCGGCGGCATCTGCGACGAATGGAACAGCGAGAACGGATCGGGATCGGGATCGAGATCCCATCCGAGGTATGCGGCTTCGTAGTTGCCGGCGATGATGCGCTGAATCGCCATCGCCCCTTCGAGCATCAGCAACTCGAGATCGATGCCGATGCGCTTCATCTCATCCTGCAGCGCCTGACCGAACTGCTGCGTCGTCGCGCTGCCCGTCATCATGATCAGCGAGATGCGCAGCGGCTTGCCGTTCTTATCGAGAACTCCATCGCCATTCGTATCGAGCCAGCCCATCGACGCCAGCTCGCGCTTCGCGCCATCGGGGTCATAACGAATCGGCGCGACCGTCGGGTTGTACGCGTACTCGTCCGGCGTGAACGGACCGGTCATCGCACGCGCGGTACCGTGATAGAGATCCTGAATCACCGCGTCCATCGGAATCGTCATCGCCAGCGCGCGGCGCATGCGCTTGTTGCTCAGCAGCGGACTGCGATTGTTCCAGGCGATGTAGTTGTAGCTGAGCGTGTAGAAGCGCGTGAACTCGAGATATCTCGCCAGCGAAGGATTCGTGTGCTCGCGCTGCCACGTATCCGAGGCGACGATCGTCTCGTCGACATCGCCGAGCTTCACCGCGTTCCACGACGTGTTGTGATCGCCGATGATCTTGAACACGACCGTTTGAATGTGCGGACGCTCGCCCCAGAAATCGGGACGACGCTCGACGACGATTTCCTTCCCGGCTACGCGACGCACGAGCCGGTACGGACCGCTGCCGACCGCGGTGTCGTTGTAGTCGTTGCGAAAGTTGCCTTTGCCGTACACGTGTTCCGGAATGACGTTCACGTCGGCGAAACGAATGAGCTGCGTTGCCAGCGGTTGCTTGAACGCGATTTGAATCGTGTGGTCGTCGATGACTTTGCTGTTCGCGAGATCGAGATGCTCGAACGATCCGACGATCTGCACCGCCTCGGACGTCGGATCGACGATCTTGCGCAGCGTGAACATCACATCGCTCGCGAGGACCGGCTTCCCGTCGGAGAACGTCGCCTTCTCGTTCAATTCGAACGTGTACAGCTTCCCGTCATCCGAGATCTCCCACGACTTCGCGAGGCCCGGAATCGCGCGCAGATTTTGATCGAGATACACGAGCGGCGTGAAGAGATAGTGCGCGGGATAGCGATCGTACTTGCTCGAAAAGCAGATCGGATTCAGCGAGCTGATATCGATCTCGAGCCGTCGATACAACGTGCCGCCATCCTGCGGCGTGTCATCGGCGATCGATGTCGATGCGGTCGTTGCGGTGCCGGTTGCAGGTGCAACCTGCTCGCGTCCGCATGCGAGGCTCAACAGAAGGAGAGCGAGAAGTGCGGAAAAACGACGACGGCCCACAAATCGATTGTAAATGAGGAACGGGCCGGCACGGCCGGCAGCGCTGATTGTTCCCTCGAACACGCAAGAAAAATGAACGCGCGGGTTTCCCGCGAACAGGTTCGATGGGAGACAACGAGTTGGGCCGGCACAGCGCCGGCCCGTCCCGCTATTTCACATTCAGTGAGGTCGTGGCGACGTTGTACTGACCATCGACCGCGCGCACGATCACGAACTTGCCGTCGACGTCCTTGCGATCGAGCGTGAAGGTCTCGTCGCGCGAATCGGCGATGCCGTCGTTCGGCGTGAGACGAATCCACTTCTGTGCATCGGCGGAGTACTCGACTTTTCCGATCGGAGAAAGTTCGTCGGTGATGTGGATCGTGACGCTGTTGCCATTCTGCGACGCGACGATCTTCGGAGCGGTGTTGTCGATGTCGAACTCGACGCCTTCTTTTTCATCGGTCAACGCGGCGTCGGGATTGTCGCTCGCATCAGTGGCCACGAGACGCAACTCATAGCGGCCATCAGGCAGTTGCGACGAGTCGAAGTTCGACTGCGTCTCGTCCATGTTCTCGCGCAGACGCAGCCAG
The DNA here is from genome assembly GCA_051953135.1 of Thermoanaerobaculia bacterium. Lineage (GTDB taxonomy): Bacteria > Acidobacteriota > Thermoanaerobaculia > Gp7-AA8 > Gp7-AA8 > QHVT01. The sequence continues at coordinate 19,026 of JBQCJC010000387.1, forward strand.
CGATCGGAACCTTTGCGGCGGAAGGAAAGCGTGTAGCGCAGCGCATCACCGTTCTCGTCGCTCGCGCGCCACGCAACGGTGCGGTAGCCCTTGCGGAACATGCGCTTGCCCTGATCGGCGTTCGCGCGATCGCGCGGAGTATCGAGACTCGTGAAGATGCCGTATTCGTCGGGGTTCGTCGCTTCGACGACCTGCGGTGCGGAGGGATACGCGGAACTGATGAAGACGACCGCCGGATCCTGTACCGAGATCGCATCGATCGCAGGCGCGATGTTGCGATTGAGGTACGCGACGGTCACACCATCGACTGCCGCGTCGGCCGGCGCCTTCTGCATCGTGATCTTCCACTGCACGTACCGCGCGGGCGGCGCGGCGATGTTGCCTTCGAGCGCGGCCTGCGGCGTGGTCCACGCGCTCCACGTTCCATCGGGCGTGCGCGTGTTCCCGCTGCGGAACGAGATGGCGATGCTGCCGTTCGTGAGATTGCGGCCTTCGATGCGGTAGTTGCCAAAGCGCGAGAAGCGCTCGACGTCTTTGGCGGCAGAACGGAACTCCGGATTGGCGGTGTTGCGGCTTTCCATGCGGTACACCGCGCCGGAATTCGTGGTCGTGATCAACGTGGTGTTGTTCGCGCTCGAGATCGAGACGATCTGCTTCTCCGGCACCGCGCCGATGAGCGAGAGCTCGTTGTCTTTCAGTTCGTAGATGCGGCCATTCGGTCCGGTTGCGAGCAGTACGCGGCCATCGCTCGTGCCGCTGACGGCGTAGACCATCTCGCGCTCGAACTTGCGCACGGTCTGCACGAAGCCATCCGCGTCGATGCGGTAAACCTCCGCGGTACCGGCTTGCGCTGCAGCGGCGCTGCTCGCCGAATCGTCGAAGGAGAACGAGACTTCGACCGTGCCGGAGCTCTCGCCTTCTTTCTTCTGTTCACCAGCTGAGCCTTGCGTCGACGATGACGATGCGCTTCCCTGCTGCTGCGCGTTCCCTTTGCCTTGCGATTTCGCGGGCGCGCTCGATGGGAGCACGTTGCTCGCGGCAGAGGCCCAGCCGGTGCCGTTCGCATCGACGAAGATCGACGAGACTTCATTCAACGGCGAGTCGAAGAGCGCGATCGCTGCGCCGTCTTTCGTGATCGAGTAGATGCGGCCTTTGCCGCTCGCGCCCGCGAGAATGGTTCCGTCTTTGCGCTCGGCAATCGAGCGAATGTGTGTGTCTGCAGAGTCGTAGAGCACTTTGCCCTGACCGCTCGACGTCACGCGAAAGAGTTTTCCTTCGACCCCGGTCGCGATCGCAACATCACCGTTTGCGAGCGGCAGCAGCGACCAGATGTACGCCTGCTGCGGATCGAAGAAGACGGATTGCGATCCGCTTTCGGGATCGACTTTGTAGACCTTGCCGTTCGGCGAGCTGCCGACGAGCAGCGATCCGTTCGCGAATCCCACCGCGTAGATCTCAGGCTCCGGCGCGGTGAAGAGGAGTTTCAGTTCTTCGCCGCGAAGCCGATAAACCTTGCCGTCGTTGCCGGTGCCGAAGAAGCGATCGCCGTTTGGCGCGGTGGTCTGCGAGAGCACGAAGGGATCGGTGAAGGACGCGACTTTGCGCATCGCCGGCGCGACTTTCAATTCGCCGCGCGACGTGATCGCGAATCCTTCGATCTCGCCTGCGAGAAAGTCTTCGGCAGTGGAGCTGCGCCAGAACTGCGGCTGCACCGCGAAGAGAGAATTGGTGAGAAACAAAAGAGCCGAGGTCAGGATGAGAAGTCGGCGCACGAGAGTCCTTTCTAACGAAACGGCGGGCTGTTGCAGCCCGCCGTCATCATCGGCGTGCAATGGCTCGCCGCGTCACAACAAATCGCAAAACTAGAGAGTGGGCTGGACGTTGATGTCGATCTTCAACGCGCCATCGACGATGTAGCCGAGCGGACGCGCCGATTGCCCGGCCGGATGATATTTCACCGCGGCCTGCGCGCCGTTGGACGTGTCGGCGCTGACGACGGCGCGCATCGACGGCGGAAGATTCGGGAGATACACGCCCGAGGTCACCGCGCCTTCACCGCTCGTGTACAGACCGACCGTGAGATCGGTTGCAGGACGCAATCGTCCGATCACCCCTAACACCTGTTCGAGCGTGCGCGGATCGGGCGGGACGAGTGAGAAGTCGATCGCGTTCATCACGGAGCCACTCCCCACCAGCAAGTACGCCGCCCCCGGCGCCTGATCCTCGGGGATCTTCACATCAAACGTTTCGACGAACGGCTCGCCGCGGAACGGCTTCAACACCGTGCGCACTTTCACCGTGTCGCCCGCGTTGATGTGACCCTTCTCGGGAGTGACGACCGACGCTTCCATCAAACGCGCGATGCGCAGATCGTCATCGTGACGCAGATGAATCTTCACGCTCTCGATCTCGGCGGCGCGAAATTCATTCGACATCAGATAGCCGCTGATCACAGCGAGGTACTGCGGAATCGCGGAACGCGCCTGCGCACCGGCCCAGCCTTCGCGCAACGTGATCGGCGCGAATCCTTTGAGTTTGATCTCGGAGTCGAGCAACACCGTGCGCTCACCTGCGGCGCGCTGCGCGTTCGCGACGACGGAGTCCGTCACCATCGCGAGCATGAGCGGAGAGAGCGTCGCGTGTCGCACGACATTCACTTTGTATGTCTGCGCGGGACCGGCGCCGTTGAGCGTGACTTCGACCGGAATCATGTCGGCCTTATCGCCGAGGATGCCCATGATGCCAGCGCTGCGATCCTGACGAAGCACGCCGACGACGTTGCCGGTGTTGGAGAACTTGAACGAGCTCGCAACGCTCGGCAACACCGTGACGACATCGGACGTCGCCATCGGGAAATTGATCTCGCCCATGTCGAGGAATGGATGGCCGAACGCGTACACGTGATTGCCATCGATGTACGTGACGGTGCCGCTCGCGGCGACATTGAAATCACCGTTGAGCAGAATCGCGCCGACGGGATCGCCCATATCGAACGCGGTTTTGTTCGACGTCGCATCGGTCGATGTTGACGTCGTACCAGCGGGCACGGCCTGGAATCCAAGTTGATCGAGGTAGGGCGAGAAGCGTTGAATGGTTTCGGGTGCGAAGCTCGAGACCGAGACCGGCAGTGCGATGCGTTTCGCGCCGCTGATCGTCGAGACCGGCTTCATCGACTCAT
>JBQCJC010000388.1:0-17453 GCA_051953135.1 Thermoanaerobaculia bacterium
GCGTGGCGAAGACTGGAAGGGTGTCGCGAGCGATTGCTCGAAGAAATGTAGTAGCGCGGCGGGCTCTCAGCCCGCCGGAGTTCGCCGGCGGGCTAAGAGCCCGCCGATCCATCTTCCAACGCTTCGAGGCTCGAGAGAATCGTTTCGATGCGATCGCGAATCGCGCCGCGCTCCTGCTTGAACCGCTCGTGTTCTTCTTCGAGCGACTCCAGCCGCACGTTCGCATCGTCCTGATCCTTGAGGCGCGTTTCCAGCTCCTCGACGCGCGCGCGCAACTGATCGCGATCGCGGCGGAGCTCCTGAATGGTTCCGACTGCCCGCTCGACGCGCTCCGCCAGACGAGCGAGGATTTCGCTCTCTTCCACGGGTGCCGTCGGGTCCTGATCTTTGGTCTTTTTCATGAGGCGCGCATTGTCGTTCAGAACGTGACTCGGCTCAACACGTTCTCCGCTGCATCGTGCGGATTCGTCTGCTTGCGCAACACGTCTTCGAGCAACTGTTCGTACGCGTCGCGCGAGACCGTGCCGCCGATGAGGCGCTCCATGAATCGCTCCTTGAGTTGCGTCTCGATGCGAATGCGCACGCGATCGCGATTTCGGCGGTCGAGCTCGCCCGATTCCGAGAGATACGCGAAGTGCTTCGCGATCGCCTCGTCGAGATCGATGATGCCCTGATTCTTCGACGCGATCGTTTTCACGATCGGCGGAATCCAGTCACCATGTTCTTCGACGAGCGACATCATCATCGTCACTTCGGTCACGGTCTTGTCGGCGCCCGGTCGATCGGCTTTGTTGACGACGAAGACGTCGCCGATCTCCATGATGCCGGCTTTGATCGCCTGAATGTCATCGCCCATGCCGGGCACGAGCACGACGAGATTCGTCTGCACGGTGCGCACGACTTCGACTTCATCCTGACCAACGCCGACAGTCTCGACGAGCACGATGTCAAAGCCGGCCGCGTCGAGAATGTCGACAACGTCGTTTGTCGCCTTCGCGAGTCCGCCGAGAAATCCGCGCGTGGCCATCGAGCGAATGAACACGCCGCGATCGGTGTAGAGCTCGGTCATGCGAATGCGATCGCCGAGAATCGCACCGCCGGTGAATGGCGATGTCGGATCGACGGCGATGATGCCGACGCGTTTTCCCTGCGCGCGATAGTGCTTCGCCATCGATGCGACGAGCGTCGACTTGCCAGCACCGGGCGAACCGGTGATGCCGATGATGCGCGCGCGTCCCGTCGCGGGATACACGTCCGCGAGCACACGCACCGCGCGCGCGTCATGCGATTCGACGAGCGAGATCGCCTGCGCGAGCGGGCGCGTGCGTCCCGCAAGAACGCCGTCGACGATCGACTTCAGCTCGCTCACTTTGCCGCCAGAAGATTGCGCGCGATGACGACGCGCTGAATCTCGCTCGTTCCCTCGCCGATCGTCACGAGCTTCACATCGCGGTAGTACTTCTCGGCCGGGAACTCTTTGATGAAGCCGTAGCCGCCGTGAATCTGCACGCCCTTCTCGGTTGCGCGCACCGCAACTTCGGACGCGTAGAGTTTCGCCATCGCGGAGAACTGCGTGACCTTCTCGCCCTGGTCTTTAATCGTTGCGGCGCGATGCGTGAGCAAACGAGCGGCATCGATCTCGGTGGCCATATCGGCGAGCATGAACTGAATCGCCTGGAAGTTTGCGATCGGCTGTCCGAATGCCTGGCGCTGTTTCGCATAGTCACGCGCCGCTTCGTACGCGCCACGCGCGATGCCGACAGAAAGCGCGGCAATCGAAATGCGTCCGCCATCGAGGATTTTCATCGCGTCGATGAAGCCGTAGCCGATCTTGCCGAGGATGTTCGACTCGGGAACGCGGCAGTCTTCCATCACCAATTCCGCGGTGTCAGAGACGCGCATGCCGAGCTTGTTCTCTTTCTTGCCGGCGCGAATGCCGGGACGATCCATCTCGATCGCAAACGCGGTGATGCCGTGTTTCTGATCGTTCTTGTCGGTGACGACGAGAACGACGGCGATGTCCGCGTAGGTCGCGTTGGTGATGAAGTTCTTCGTGCCGTTGATGACCCACTCATTGCCGTCTTTGACACCGGTGGTGCGCATGCCGGAGGCGTCGGAGCCGGAGCCGGGCTCGGTGAGTCCCCACGCCGCAATCCATTCGCCGCTCGTGAGTTTCGGCAGCCACTTCTTTTTCTGTTCGTCGTTGCCGGCGAGATAAATGTGACCGGTGCCGAGGGAGTTGTGCGCGGCGACGCTGAGTGCGAAACCGGAGTCGACGACGCCGAGTTCTTCGATGATGTTCGAGTAGTCAATGTACGTGAGTCCCGCACCGCCGTACTCCTCGGGGATCGTCACGCCAAGCATGCCCAGTTCGCCCGCACGCTTGAACGTGTCGACCGGAAAATGCTGCGCTTCATCCCACTCCGCGAGATTCGGCTTGATCTCGCTCAACGCGAAATCACGCACCATCTGCTGAATCTGCACCTGCTCGTCGCTGAGACGGAAATCCATTTACCTGCTCCTGATTCGTGCTTAGTCGTTGTGCTGCGAGATTGCGGCGGGAAGGAGCGAGCTCGTGAGTGCCCGCAATGTGTCGAAGTCCGGCCGGAGCCGGGATTCTAGTGGAACCGCTGCGCCGTTGCACGGTCCGTAACAGCACCGTTCTGAACCCTCGTGTACCATCCTCGACCGGTACGTCCAAACATGAAGGCCCTCCGTCTGCTCACTCTCGCCCTCGCCGTCTGTACGATCGCGCCCGCGTTCGCGAAAGCACCGCAACAAACCGCGAAGCCCGTCGCCGCGCCGACCGGATTTCGCGCCGAGTTTCTGATGAATCTCGACGACGTGCAGGAGAAGATTCTCTCGCTTGCCGAAGCAACGCCCGCGGATAAATTCGCGTGGCGTCCCGCGCCGGGAGTGCGTTCGATCAGCGAGGTCTACATGCACATCGCCGCGAGCAACTACTTCCTCGCGACGTTCGTCGGTGTGCCCGCGCCGAAGAGCAACGGCGACATCGAAATGACGATCACGAAGAAAGCCGACGTGATCGCGGAGCTCAAGCGTTCCTTCGATCATCTGCGCAGCGCGGCGAACGGAGTGAGCGATCTCGAGAAGCCCGTGAAGATGTTCGGCAACACGACGTCGTATCGCGGCGTGATGCTGACGATGCTCAGTCACTTACACGAGCACCTCGGGCAATCGGTCGCGTACGGACGCATGAACGGCGTCGTGCCGCCGTGGAGCCACTGAATCGTGGAGCGAGGGGCTCTCACCCCGCCGAGGGGTTTAAACGGCGAGCTAAGAGCTCGCCGCTCCACGCGTATATCCGGTCACGTACTCCGGCACTTCGCTCGTGACGCCGCGATCCGCAATCGCATCCATCGTCATCAGTTTCATTGGCAACACGCCTGCCCACACCGGCAGCGCGTAATCCTCTTCATCATCGACCGGACCACCGGTGCGAATCTTCGCCGACGCTTCTTCGACCGGCAGCGCAAGCACGAGCGTCTGTTTGAGCTCGATCTCGTTCGGCGGACGCACATCCTTCGAGCGTCCTTTCACGACATGCTCGACGAGTGCATCGAGCGCGGAGAGCTTCTCTTCGCCTTCGACGACGCGCGCCTTTCCGAACACGACGACCGAGCGATAGTTCATTGAGTGATGAAACGCGGAGCGCGCGAGCACGAGACCATCGAGCAGCGTCACCGTGACACACGCGTCGACACCTTCGCGCAGTGAGCGCAGCATGCGACTCGCGGCCGAACCGTGAAAGTAGAGTTGATCGCCTTCGCGCCAGTGAATCGTCGGGATGACGACCGGCGCGCCATCGACGACGAAGCCGACGTGGCAGATGAGCGCTTCATCGAGAATCGCGCGAATCGTCTCGAGCTCGTAGTCGCCGCGCTTCGGCAGCCGGCGAACTTTCGTGCGATCCGTAATCGGCAGTGCGGTCATTCCGTAATCCTTTCATCCGGCAGCAGCCACCACGCGTGCGGCATGTGTGAGAACCCGACGTGGCCGTAGTACTGGCGAGCGGCGGGTGCGGCGAGCAGCAGCACCTTCGCTTGCGGCGCGGCGGCTTGTGTACGGCGCATCAGCTCTTTGCCGATGCCCTGCTTCTGATGCGATTCGCGCACGGCGAGGTCGGCGAGATACGTCGTCCATACCCAATCCGTGACGCTGCGCGAAATGCCGACGAGCAACTCGCCGTCCCACGCCGTGATGGTGAGATTTGCGTTGCGCAGCATCGCCGCGAAGCGTTCGCGATCGTCGAGAGGGCGATTGAGTCCCGACGAGGCGTAGAGCGCGTGCGCCTCATCGACGTCGAGGTTGTCCGTATGCTTGTATTCGATCATTTCGTGCTAGTACAATTAAGTTCGTATGACAGTACAAAACTACATTAGCGGCGGCAGCGCCGTCAACATCGCCGGATCGGTGGAAGCGGCGGTGGCGGCGGGACACGTCGAGCCGGGCGCGATACTGCCCGCCGTGCGCTCGCTCGCCGATCACTTGCGCGTTGCGCCCGCGACCGTGGCGTCGGCGTATCGGCTCCTGCAGGATCGCGGTGTCGTTGTTGCGGATGGACGTCGCGGCACACGCGTGCGTCCCGCGGCTCCGATCTCCGTTCCGCGTGCGGCGCCGATTCCGGATGGCGTGCGCGATCTGTCGGATGGAAATCCCGATCCTGCCCTGCTGCCCGATCTCGATGTTGCGCTTCGGAAGCTCGAGATGGGATCGCGGCTGTACGGCGAGGATCTCAACGATCCCGACTTGCTGGAGCTCGCGCGCGAGCAGTTCGATGCCGATCGCATCGCGAGTGCGCACATCTCGATCGTGAGTGGTGCGATGGATGGAATCGAGCGCGTGCTGCGCGAGCATCTGCGCGCGGGCGATCGCGTGGCGGTCGAAGATCCGAGCTTCACCGGTGTGCTCGATTTGCTCAATGCTTTGTCGTTAGTTGCGGTGCCAGTGCCGCTCGATGACGAAGGCATCCTGCCGAATGAGTTGAAGAAAGCGATTCGTTCGTGCGATGCGCTAATCGTCACGCCACGCGCACAGAATCCTTCGGGCGCCGCGTTCTCCACTCGACGCGCTCGCGAGTTGCGACGTGTTCTCGCGACGCGGCCCGAACTGCTCGTGATCGAAGACGATCACGCGGGTGCGGTGGCCGGTGCGGAGTACGTGTCGATCATCGACAAGTCCCGCGCGAAATGGGCGGTCGTGCGCAGCGTGTCGAAATCGCTCGGTCCCGATCTCCGCGTCGCGCTCATGGCCGCCGATCCCCTCACCCACGCGCGCGCCGAAGGGCGGCAGATGTTAGGCGTGCGCTGGGTAAGTCACATCCTGCAGCGGCTGGTCGTGCTCCTCGCGCGCGACCGCGCTCCGATTCGCGCCGGCCGCATCTATACCGAACGCCGCAACGCCCTCCTTCGCGCGCTCCACACGCACGGCATCCCCGCCTTCGGTACGTCCGGATTGAACGTCTGGATCCCCGTGCCGGAAGAAACCGCGACGATCCAAACGCTCATGCACGCGGGCTGGGCCGTAAAAGCCGGCGAGCGCTATCGCATCAACACCCCACCCGCGATCCGCGTCACGATTTCGACGCTGGAGCCACGCGACGCCTCGCGCTTCGCCGAGGCGCTCGCCGCGGCGATTACGCCGCGTCGGCGAGCCCGTGGGGCGGGAGGTTCCGAGGTAGGATGAGTGCATGTCGAAGACAGTGGCCTTGGCGGATGTCGATCTCCCCGCTCTTCTCGAGGAAATCGTCGCGACGAAAGAAGAGGTCGTGATCACGAAGAACGGCGCGCCGGTCGTTCGAGTGCTCCCCGCGGTTGAAAAAAAACCGATGACGATCGAGGAGATCCGAAAAGCGGTGCTTCACGTCGGAGACGTGGAGAGCCCCGTGCTCGAGTGGGATCCCGAGCGGTGGTAGTCGCTGATACACATGCGCTGGTCTGGTGGGCCAGCACTCCTGACCGGCTGTCCGGAGCGGCGCGCGATGTGCTCAACGAACATCCGATTGCGCTGCCGGTGATTTCCTGCATGGAGATCGCGGCGCTCGCACGTCGGAAGCGAATCACACTGGCGATGCCGGTCGATCAATGGCTCGATGCCATCCTGGCATTGCCGAATGTAACGCTCATGCAATTGACGCGGGAGATTGCGGTCCTCGCTGCGAACCTGCCGGATGACATCGTGCGTGATCCGACAGATCGACTGATCACGGCAACCGCGATTCATCACGGAGTTTCGCTCGTGACCGCCGATCGCAAAATCATCGCCGCCAATCTCGTCCCCACTATTTGGTAACGACCTCCGCCTCCCGCCCCACCTTCGCAAACATCCCGGGCCGGTACTCGCTGATGGTTCCGGTGAATGCGCTGGCGGCGACCGTCAGCGGCGAGGCGAGCCACAGCTTGCCGGGGCCGGAGCGTCCTTTGTAAGTGCGATTGATCGCGCTCACCGTTACCTGGTCCGTGACGTCCGAGACGCCGGGGCCGCAGCCGATGCAGGCGCCGCAACCGGGGTTCAGGACGGTTGCACCGGCGCGTTCGAACGTATCGAGGAGACCGTTGTCGCGTGCGAATTTCTCGACCGCTTGCGAGCCGAATTGCACGAAGAACTTCACGCCGTCGGCGACACGCAATCCCGCGTCGACCGCTTCCTTCGCGACCTGATGGTAGAAGAGGAAATCGTCGATCTTGCCCGCGGTGCACGAGCCGGCGTACGCGATGTCGATCTTCACGTCGCCGATGTCGCGGATGTACGCGCCGTTCGTCGGATCGCTCGGGATGCCGTGATCGGGATCGCCCGGGTGCGCAACCATCGGACGAATCTCCGAAAGGTTGATCACGTGCGTTCCGCCCGCGTATTCGGCATCGGGATCCGGCGAGACCGCACGCGCGCGCAATGCATCGAGATCAACGTTCGGACGCATTGACGCGATCCACTCGAACGTCTTCTCGTCTGCCTCGACGATGGCCGTGCGCGCGGAACATTCGGTGGCCATGTTCGCGAGCGTCGCGCGTTCGTCGAGTGACAACGTGCGCAGCCCCGGACCGGTGAACTCCATGATGCGATCGAGCGTCTGCTGCGGCTTCGCGTATTCGAGAAGGATGTAGAGCATCACATCCTTCGCCGTGACGTTCGGCTGGAGCTCGCCGATCAACTCGAAACGAATCGATTCCGAGACTTCGACGGTCGTGAATCCCGAGTACACGAGATTCGCGTACTCCGTTGCGCCGACGCCCCACGCCAGCGCGTTGTTCACGCCGCCCATGCACGTGTGGCTGTCGGTGGCCTGAATGAAATCGCCTGGATCGATGAACGCTTCGCGCGCAACCTCGTGGCAAATCCCCGGTGACACGTTGTTCGTCGCCGAGAAATCGCGGCACGACGTGTGCCGCTGATACTCGCGCTGCATGTCGCGCAACGTCTGGATCTTGTCCATAAACGGCCGCATCTTCGCGACTTCATCCGCGTAGATGAGGTGATCTTCGAAGACCGCGAACTTGTTCGGATTCGTGATCTCGTACTCGCGGCCGTACTCCTGCTCGAGGAAGTAGTGCACTTGTGCGGTCGTGAATTCGTGCGTGTAACCGCCATCGACATCGACCACGACCGCGTCGCCCGGTTTCACATAACGCTCGTCATCGCGAACGCCGCGCATGTGCCGCGCGAGAATCTTCTCGCCCATCGTCATCGGACGCGGTGCGTTGTGCGGAATCGGCAACTGCACGTCGCCGCGCGCGACCGCTTTCGAGAATGGGAACAGCCCGCCCCACTGGATGATGAGTTGCGTGATCGGATCGTATTTGTCGTAGAACTCGTGCAGCGGAACGCGATCGCCCGCCTGGAGACGCTCGAGCATCTCGTGCGTGCCCATGAGCAGGCCCTGATTGATGTTGTTGCCCGCGTGAATCGGCGCAAACGAAACCGCGATCGCGATTTTGATTCCGCTGAAGACTTCGCATTGCGTCGCGGTCTCGCGCGAGCTGCCGACGCCTTTGCGATAGCCGCTCACGATCACTTCGAAATTGCCGTTACGCAGCGCATCCGGCGGAAAGAGGCGCTCGCCGTTGACGATGAGACCCGCGTACGCATTGCGCGCGATGTCTTCCGGTTTGTAATCGAAGCAGACCCAGGCCGGCGTCATCGCATCGGTGTTGATGTCATCGAGCAGATCCTCGACACGCAGATCCTTCATCTGCAGGTCGAGCTCGCCGGAAAGCTGTTTGCGGATGAGCTCGGGATCTTTGGTGAGGAAGAGAACGCGTTTGCCCGGAGTGAGCGTCACGACTTCTGGTGGCTTCATCTCGCCCTTTCAAACAGTGGCTTGCGTGCGCGGATTCTACTTACTTCTTCATTCCCTTTCGTGCGCGCACGACGAAATGCACAGGGCATCCCACCAGGCCGAGTGCATCGCGAAATTGATTCTCGAGATAGCGCTTGTACGAAAAGTGCAGCGGCTCGTCGACGTTCGAGAACAGCGCGAATGTCGGCGGTCCCGATTTGAGCTGCGTCACGTAGTAGAAACGCCGCGGCTTTCCCTTCACCGACGGCGGTTGATGCGCGGTCACGGCACGCTCGAGGATCGAGTTCAGTTCCGACGTGCGGAACTTCTTGCGATACGACGCGACGATCGCATCGATCTTCGGAAAAATCTTTTCGACGCGGCGGCCGGTCTTCGCGGAGATGAATTCGAGCGGCGCGTACGAGAGGAACTTGAGCTTGAAGCGCAGTTGCTCCTCGAAGCGTTTGTAATCGTCCTGATCGTGTTCGCCGGCGTCCCACTTGTTCACGAGGATCATCGCCGCCTTGCCTTCTTCATCGGCGTAACCGGCGACCGTTGCATCCTGCGCGGCGACACCTTCGGTCGCATCGAACATCACCAGCGCGATCTCACAACGCTCGATCGCTTTGCGCGCCGAGATCACCGCGAGTTTTTCCGCTTCGTCCGTGGTCTTGCCTTTGCGACGAATGCCCGCGGTATCGATGATCGTGTAGCGGCGGCCGTTGCGCACGATCTCGGAGTCGATCGCATCGCGCGTCGTACCGCTGATCGGCGACACCACGGCGCGCTCTTCCTGCGTGAGTTTGTTGAGCAGCGACGACTTGCCAACGTTCGGACGTCCGATGATCGCGACGCGAACCGGCGCGTTCTCGTCTTCGTCTTCGTCCTGTGCCGATTCCGGCGGAACGATCTCGCTGATGGCGTCGATCAACTCGTCGAGGCCTTCGCCATGTTCCGCGGAGAGGCCCAGCAAGCGCTCGAATCCAAGCTCGTAAAACTCCGGAACGTTTTCCTCTGCATCGCGGCGATCGACTTTGTTGACGATCAGCACCGTCTTCGCCGATTCGCTGCGCAGATCCTGTGCGATCTCGCGATCTTCCGCGAGCACGCCCGAAGCGCCGTCGACAACGAAGAGGATGAAGTCGGCGTCGCGCAACGCGAGTTGCGCCTGCTGCTTGATCTCATCCGCGAACGCGGACATCGGCGTCTCGCCGTACTCGAGACCACCGGTGTCGGTGAGCTCGTAGCGACGCCCATCGTCGAGCGCCACGATGCCGGTGAGGCGATCGCGGGTCATGCCCGGCATATCGTGAATGAGCGCGCGACGGCGCCCGGAAAGACGATTGAAGAGCGTCGACTTCCCGACGTTCGGCCGGCCGACGATGACGACTTTTTTCAGTGCAGTACTTGCCATGCTATTCCCATCAGCATCGCGCCGACGGCAGTGTTGAAGAAGTTGAGCACGCCGTTCGGGACCGGCGACATGCGCTTCCGATTCCAACTCCCGGCGAGACTCTCGAGATACGACCCCGCGAATGCGCAGAGCGTGACAGCCGCAACGATGCGCCAGTCAAACGCGACGACGTCGCCGAACATTCTGTCGACCGCGAACATGCTCGCGAGTGCGACGACGAATCCGCCGAGCAATCCCGCGACTGTGCCTTCGATCGAGATCGCACCTTCCGTTCCGACCGGAACGCGTTTCAGCGTCAGCGGAAGAAACGCGCGTTTGCCGAGAAGCTGTCCGATCTCCGATGCCGTCGTATCCGCCGCCGCGGTCGCGAGAGACGCGATGCCCATGAACAGCGGCAGCAGTTCGCTCTCGTGCATGCCCTGCGTCGTACGCGCGAGACGCGAGACCGCGATCGCGCAGATCGCCGCGACGCCGACGTTCGAGAACGCATGACTGAATCCGCGTCGTCCGCCTTTTTCCTGCGCGAGGCCAAGCGCGGCTTTGCGCGCGTAGCCGAGCTTCGTGGTGGCGGTGCCGAGAATGAAGAACGCGAGGAGAGCGACGTACATTGGCCAGCCCGCGCCGAGAATCAGAATCGCGCCGAGAACCCAGCCGCCGATCGCGCCGGAGAAACTCACGCTGCGCAGAAAGAACCCGAGCAGTGCGAGCACGGCATTCACGATCAACCACGCCGGCGTATGCGGCCACGTCGAATACGCATGCACGACCGGAATGCTTGCAACGATGAGCGCCACGGATGCCGCGAACGGAACGGTGAGATTGTCGTCGATGCCGAGGTGGAGGGATTCGGTGATGGCGGCAGCGAGGGCGGCGATGAGAATCACGACCGGCGCGCGGTAGCCCATCCAAAAGCCGACCGCGAGACCACTCACATATGCGGCAATGAAAAACGCCACGAAGCCGCCCCACGACTTCTCTCGATTCCACGGCAGACACGCGATCGGAATCGATTTCCCCGCGAGTGTGGCGACGCCATCGCCGAATGCGAGAAACGCCCACGTGATCGCGGCGAACACGAGGTGATGGCGAAACACGAGCACGAGCAGCAGCACCGCGACGGGATAGAGAATGATCCCGACGTCATACCCGCGCTCATGCCGCGCCACGCCACGCCCCACGACGCGATGCAGCACCGCGTAATTGCCGATGATCGCGACGACGCACACGATCGCGGCCATCCACCACTCGAGGTATTTGAGAGAGAACGCGAACACGCCAAAGGCGATGTGGAGCGTTTTGCGAAGGAGCTCGTTGGTGGTGTGGTGCGTGGTGGTCATGCGGGCGCGTGCACGATGAAGGAAGCGGGCGTGCTGCGCAAGCGGTTGTTGGTTGTCGGTTGTTGGTTGTTGGGAGATGCGAACGCGCCTCCTCGGCGGAGCGGTCTCCCGACAACCAACCACCAACAACTGGCAACCAATTACAATCCCCCGACCAATGTCCGAAGTTCGCCCACCGATCCTCTCCGTCATCGTTCCCTGCTACAACGAGCGTGCGACTGTCGCCGAGTTATTGCGGCGCGTGCGTGAGGTGCCGGTCGAGAAGGAGATCATCGTCATCGACGATCAGTCGAAAGACGGATCGCGCGATGTCGTGGCGAAACTCGCGACGGAGTGGCCGGAGATCCGGCATCTCATTCAGCCCGTGAATCAGGGCAAGGGCGCGGCGATTCGTCGCGGGATCGAGGAAGCGCGCGGCGACATCGTGCTGATTCAGGATGCGGATCTCGAGTACGACCCATCCGATTACCCGCGACTGCTGCAGCCGATTCTCGATGGTCATGCCGACGTCGTGTTCGGCGCGCGCTTCGAAGGCTATCCGCGGCGCGTGATGCTCTTCTGGCATCGCATGGGGAACACGTTCCTCACGTTTCTGTCGAACGCCACTACGAACCTCGACCTCACCGACATGGAGACCTGCTACAAAGTTTTTCGTCGCGACGTCATTCAGTCGATTCGATTGAACTCGAATCGTTTCGGCATCGAGCCTGAGATCACGGCGAAAGTCGCGAAGCGCGGCTATCGCATCTTCGAAGTGCCGATCTCGTACTACGGCCGCGATTACTGGGAAGGCAAAAAGATCAACTGGAAGGACGGCTTCTCCGCCCTCTGGACGATTCTGAAGTACGGCCTCTTCACCGATGCCGCGAACGAGCCGCGCACGTACACGCAGGTGCGGCGGCGCTCGCGTCTCAAACGCTACAACTCGTGGGTGTGGTCGCGATTGCAGCCGTTCGTCGGGCAGCGCGTGCTCGAAGCGGGCGCAGGCAGCGGCGTGATGACTCGCTTTCTCTACGGTCGCGATCTCATCGTCGCGGGCGACAAGGAAACCGCGTACTACGATCGACTGAAGAACGCTTTTCGGAGAAGGCCGGGCATCGTGATCGAGCGCATCGATCTCGAATCCGATGACGTGCTGGCCCTCGCCCATCATCAGTTCGATACCGTCACGGCGATCAACGTGCTCGAGCACACGAGCGATGACGCCGCGGCGTTGCGTCGCGCACATCAGTTGCTGCAACCCGGCGGCCGCATCGTGATCTTCGTGCCCGCGGGCAAATCGCTTTACGGCTCGCTCGATCAGGGCATCGGGCACGAGCGTCGTTACGAGAAGCAGGAACTGGTGGAGAAGCTGCAGCAGGCGGGCTTCGAGGTGGAGCACGTGAGCTTTCAGAATCGCATCGCGCGTATGGCGTGGTGGCTCAACGCGAAGTTGTTCGGGCGTCGTGCGTTGCCGAGCGCGCAGTCGCGTGTGTTCGATCGTCTCGTGCCGCTGCTGCGCGCGATGGAAGGCGACAATCCCTCGAATGGCCTCAGTCTCATCGCGGTCGGAAGGAAGGGCGCATGAAACGCGCGGCGGTGATTCTCGCCGGCGGCACCGGCACGCGTCTGCGTCCGCTTTCGTCGGACGAAAATCCGAAGCAGTTCCTGAAGTTGTTCGAAGGAAAGTCGCTGCTGCAGAAGACGTGGGATCGCGTCGCGCGACTGCTTCCCGCGGACGCAATTTTCGTTTCGACGAACACGCAGTACGCGGACAAGTGTCGCGAGCATCTGCCGCTGATGCCGTACGACCACGTGCTCGCGGAGCCCGCGCGTCGCAACACGGCGCCGGCGATCGCGCTCTGCACGTTCGAGATTGAGAAGCGTCTCGGTCCGTGCACGGTTTCGTTTCTCGCGAGCGATCACTACATCGGACGCGAAGATGAATTCGTGCGCGTGCTCGATCGCGCGTATCGCTTTGCGGAATCGCACGATGAGTTGATGACGGTCGGAATCGAGCCGGATGAACCGAACACCGGCTACGGCTATCTGAAAGTCGGTGCGACGATCGAAGATGAAGTGCTGCGCGTTGATGGGTTCACGGAAAAGCCGGATCTCGCGCGCGCGGAAGAGTTCCTCGCTTCAGGTCAATACATCTGGAACGCGAGCATGTTCGTGTGGCGCTCGGATGTGTTTCGTCGCGAGCTCACGAACGCGGCGCCGGAGATCGCGAACGTGACGTTTGCGAATTACGACTCGATGCCGTCGATCTCGATCGATTACGCGCTGATGGAAAAAGCGCCGCGCGTGGCGACGATTCGCGGAGACTTCGAGTGGAGTGACGTCGGCTCGTTCGAGCAATTGCGCAAAGTCGGCGTGAAGGTTTAGGAGAACATCGCGTTCGCGTTGTCCCACAAAATCTTCTTTTCGATCTCTTCGCCCAATCCCAGCGCGCGAAAGTCTTCGACGTTTTTCTTCATCGACACGACGCCGGGCGAAGGCCAGTCCGTACCCCACAGCACTTTGTCCGCGATGTCTTTCACGCGCGGGAAGTAGCGCAGCAGCGCTTTCGGCGGAATGCCGGAGATGTCGATGTTGACGTTGCGATGGCGTCGCGCGAGAAAGAGCGCGGTCTCGCCGTACAACGGTCGTCCCGCATGCGCGAGGATGATTTTCAATTTAGGAAAATCGATCGCGACATCATCGATCGGCATCGGATCGGCGAAGACGTTTCGCGCGCGTGGAAACACGGAGGTTCCGGTGTGGAACATTACCGGTACGCCGCGGGTCTCGCATTCGCGATAGATCTCCGCGAGTTGCCACAACTCGCCGCGATAACCGTTCGGCGTGAAGAGTTGGTGCGGCGGATGAATTTTGATGAGACGAATGCCGAGGTCGAGAACGCGATTGATTTCAGCGCGAGCGTCGATCTCGTGCAAGGGATTGACGGAGCCGACAGGCAGCAGGCGATCGCGATGGTTCTTCGTGAAGTTCGCGATCCAGTCGTTCGTCTCGCGCGTGAAGCCCATGACGTCGGGCGAAACGTAGTTGATGCAGCAGACGCGCTCGACGCCTTCGTCATCGAGGTAGCGCAGCAGGTTTTCGGGCGACGAGAGGATGTCTTTCGCGTTGGCGTGCGATTCGTCGTCGATCATGGCCAGCACTTCGGGCTTGACCATCTCCCACGGCTGAACGTGAATGTGGACGTCGAAGATGTTCACGCGAGCATCACCAGGCGCATGCAGGTCGCGGAGGTCGGACAGGCGTCCTGAAATTCGCGAGACGAGAGCAGCTGCGGATGCACTTCGTCGCGATCAATCGGCTTGAACCCACGCTTCTTGAAGTACTCCTCGGCGGTCGTCGTGAGCAAATAGAACTCGCGCAATCCGCGTGATGCGAGTCGATCGAGCAACTGCCGCACGAGCTTGCGTCCGACGCTCTGCTTGCGATGCTCGGGCACGACCGCGACGGAACGGATCAGCGCCACGAATTGATACGCCTCCGCACCCGCGCAGCCGATGAGTTTTCCATCCTGACGCGCGACAAGAAATGTCTTCCAATGCTCGTCGACACCAGCCGTCGGAAGGTTGCTCGCGATCAACAATGCCTTGATCGGCTCGAGGTCGCTCGCGGTCGCGGGACTGATCGTGATCTCGGACATGAATCGCCGCGATCATAAACGAAAAGAGCCGCGCATCTCTGCGCGGCTCTCGTTCGATTTCATTCGTTGCTGCTGCGGTTAGTGACGGCCTTCGCTGGAGTCGCCCCAGTTGCTCGACTTGCCACTGGAGCCGGTGCTGCCCATCTCGCCCGTACTGTTGCCGCGGCGTTTGCTGGTGTCGCTGCTGATGTCATTGCTCGAGGAACTGCCGCCCATCGAGCCCGAAGAACGTCCCGTCGACGAACTGTAGTCGCTGCCCGTCGAGCGGCGCGACGACTCGTTGCCGAGGTTCGAGTTCGAATTCACTTCGTCATTGCGATTGTCGGTGCGATTGCGATTGTTGTTCATGGTTCCTCCTTCGAGATTTTCCGAGCGTCCGATGCTCTGGCCGAACTCGGCGCTGGTACCGCTGTTGTGCTCGCGCCCTTTCCCTTCTTCCACCTGCCGGTTCCGCTGGCCGGCTTCCGTTGGGCTCGTTCGCTGGCTCACGCGATCTCTCTCGCGATTCTCCATTCGAGTCCTCCTTTCGCACTCTCACTCAGTGCAACGGAGGTGCCTAAATCGCTGACGGGAATAACGTTATCGCAGTTCGTACGTGACCGTGACGGTGTACGAAAGTTCCTGCGATCCCGACTCCACCGGCACGTCGCCGACCTTCGCTTCCATCGCCGCAACAGCGCGCGTCATCGGATACACCGGCGGCTGCGCGGGAACGCCTTCGTTGATGACGATTGCTTTGCCGAGCGTGCGATTCGCGGCACTCGCGAGCAGCGCGGCTTTCGCACGCGCATCTTCGATTGCGGCGCGCAGTCCCTGATCGCGGCCGGTGGTCGGATTCGAGACTTCGAACTGAATGCCGCTCGAGGTGTTGACGCCGGAGCTCAGTGCGATGCCGAGGAGTCGTCCGGCATCGGCGATCTTCGTGCTGCGCACGGTGATGTTGTTCGAGACCTGATACCCGAGGATGCGCGGCAGACGGCCTTCCTGATAATCCTGTTGCGGCCAGATGCTGAACTGCGACGTTTGAATGTCTTTGTCCTGCGCGCCGGCTTTCTTCAACGCCGCGATCGTCGCCGCGACTTTGCGATTGTTTTCATTGACCGCTTCGTCGACCGTGGCGCCGATGGTTTGCACGCCGAGGGTGAAGGAGAAGCGATCGGGAGTCACCGTGGACTTGCCGGTTCCGGTCACGGTGATGGACTCGGGCATCACCGGCGCGATAGGCTGAGCACTCTGTGCGAACACGGTGCTTGCCGCCGTCAAGAGCATGAGAGAGAGAAGAAATCTTTTCACGAAACCTCCTGGTTCATTCGACTGCGTCGACTACGGTACTTAGACGCACCGCAAGCCAAAATCAGAACCCTACTCAAATGGCCGATCCGTTAGACAAGGTGCCGGGCCAGCCGTCCGGCCGCTATTACGTCGATTCTCAATGTATTGATTGCGATCTCTGCCGCGAGACCGCGCCCGCGAATTTCACGCGGAATGACGAACAAAGTTTCTCGTACGTGTTCAAGCAACCGGAGACACCGGAAGAAGAAACATTGTGCATGGACGCGCTGCAGAACTGTCCGGTCGAAGCGATCGGCAACGATTCCAGCGACTGATTCCGCCTAACAGGCGCTACCGCGACGACCTCACAGACGCAGCTGCCGTACGTGCCTCAGCGAACGCAATCCGGGCAGGCGGCCGTGCCACCTAGTGGAGTTTTTTGTCGACGCTCACCTGATCGTGCCAGTCGTCCGCGAGCAGCACTTCGATCAGCTCCTGCAACTCCTCCATGTGAAACGGCTTCGTCAGCGCCGCGGTCATGTTGTTGCCCTTCGTGATCGTGAGGATGTCGCCCTTTCCTGAAGCGACCACCACCGGCGTGTGCTTGCCTTGCTGCACGTACCACGCGATCCACTCCTCACCGCTCATGCCCGGCAGATTGAGGTCGAGAAGAATCAGTTTCGTGTCGGGATTCGCGGAGAGCAGATTCATCCCTTCCACGGCGCCGGTGGCCGACAGGACGTCGTATCCACGCTTCTGCAGGTACGACTTGTAAAGCGCCAGCACCTCGGGATCGTCTTCGATCGCGAGAATCTTGTTGTTGTCGTTGGTCATTCGTGCTGTTTCCTGCATGCATGTCTCCTCAGCACCAGGCCACCTTGCGAGTTCCGTGCTAACTGCTGAGGCGCCATAATCCCGCCCGTGGGCATCGTTCTCTGGCTCTCCTGCGGCGCAGTCGCTTTCACGCTTGCGAGGATCGTTCCGCGGGGACGACGCAAGGCGTGGCTCGGCGAACTGCTCGCTGCCGTGCTCATCGCATTTGCGTGTGGCGCAATCGCCACCGCGCTCGATTTCGGGGGCTGGAATGAGCTCGACTGGCGCGCCGGGGTCTTCGCATTCTTCGGCGCGTTCGCCGCTGCCGGACTCGTTCGCGTTGTTAGAATGCGTGCATGAAACCCCTGGTGCTCGCCGTTTCCGCTGCTCTCCTGCTTTCTTCGTGTGCCGCGTATCAGGCCCAGCACGGCGGGACCGAGCGAGTGAGCGCGAAACCGCAGAGCGAGCCCGCGCGCCCCCTGCGATCGTCGAGCGCGGAGAACGCGTTACTGCGATCGCTCGAGCCGACATCCGAAGGTCCGCTCGCGTCGAAACAGGTCATGCTGCTCGCGGAGATCGACAAGTATCGCGAAGAGCTCCGACAGGATGGCAAGTACAACTGCTGCGTGAAACCAGCGTGCCGCCAGTGCGCGCTGACCGCGGGTGAATGTCATTGCCGCG
>JBQCJC010000389.1:0-16810 GCA_051953135.1 Thermoanaerobaculia bacterium
CGGTTGTTCTGCAAGGAAAAACTCGCGCCGTACAAAGTGCCGGCACGCATCGAGACGCGAACGGAATTGCCGAAGACGATGGTGGGGAAGGTGTTGCGACGAGTGTTAGTGGCCGAGGCGTCGCACTGAAGTGGAGGATCCCTCGACTCCGCGCTTCGCGCTGCGCTCGGGATGACACGCCGGCACGCGTTCGCATGTCATCCCGACCGAGCGAAGCGAGTGGAGGGATCTCTCAATCAATCCACGAACTCCACCTTCCCGTCGAACACGTGCACGGAGCAGCGCGAGCCGTCGTAGTGCAGCGTCACCGCACCCGGTCCGCGCGTCTCTTCATCAGGCGTCATGCGATCGGGATAGCCCATGCGCTTCTTCACCTGATCGACGGTCATGCCGGTATCGAGCGTCGCGCACGAGCCGCGTGACACCGCAACCGTCGATGCCGTCGTCGCGCGCGCATCGCCTTTCCACAACATCGAGTAATCGACCTGCGCCATCCACGCGAGCGCGAGAATCACGCTGCTGACGATGAGCGTGCGATCGGCCTGGCGCATGCCTTTCTTCGGAAATCGCTCGTCGGTGAACAGCGCCATGATCGCGATCATCAGCCACTGCGCCGTTGCGAGCGCGACGACGATCAGGAGAATCATCGTCTTCATCGCGTCACTCCCAGATCCGCCGCGGTGTTCTCGAACACGTGCTTCGCGCTGCGGCCCCATTCGCGCAATTCGATCTCGTACTCCGCAATCGATTTGCCCGTCGCCGCGCGAATCGCTTCCTCGGTGTTGCCGCCATCGCGATACGCCGTGAGCATCTTGAGAATCGCGCCGCGTCCGTACTTCGTCTCGATGTAGCGCACGTTCGTCTGCGAAATGATGTACGCCGCGCCGATCATCTCGGGATCGGGCGAGCCGCGCATCACGGAATCGAGCAACGGCACGGGGAGCAGCTTCTCGTTGTCGTACATGTTGAACGCGTTCTCGTGGAACTGGCGCAGCTCGATGCGTTGTGCGAGGCCTTCCTGGAACCAGCGCGGCGCGTGATCCGCGGTGGCCTGCGCGATCATCGCGTGCGCGAGCTCGTGGCCGAGAATCGCCGTGACTTCGGGATGATTCGCGTCGATACCCGCGAACGGCACCGTGATCTTGCCGTTGTAAAACCCGAGGATGAAATCGGAGCCGGTGTACGTCGAACGAAAATCGTTCCACCACACGACGTTCACGACGACAGGCCGGAACTGATCCGCCGGAATCCAGCGGCGCAATCGCGACAGCTCGCGCTCGAGCACGGCGCCGAGCTGCGTGGCCGACAGCGCGGAAACATCATCGGGATAATGAATCTCGAAGTGCGCGGTGGTCTGCGTCGAGTACTTCGTCGCGAGCCGCTTGTTCATCTGAATCTGCCGCACGCGATCGTCGACGAACTGGTTCTGCCGGATCGCGAGCGACTTGTCGTACATCCGCACCGCGGCATCGAAGAGGTCGTGCGCGGCGAAGAGCTCCGCGAGCTGCATGAATGCATTCGCATCGCGTTTGCGCTGCAGCACTTTGCTTCCCGCGACCTGCGTCAACACGTTCTTCGCCTCGGTCATCATGCCGAGGCGCTGCAGACCGATGCTGCGCAGGAAGAAGATCGACGGCGGAATGTGCTCCGACGCCGGACTGAGATTCTCGGTGAGGCGCACGAGATCCGCCCAGCGATTGCGATTCGCAAGCGCATCCGCCGTCGCGACGATGCGTGCGCGCAATGCCGGTTGTGCGAACGCCGCCGCGTTCGCGCCGATCTGCACGAGCGTGTCGAAGTCGGCGAGACGCCGTGCTTCTTCTTCGCGCGCCCACTCCGTCGATTCGACGACCGGCGTTCCGCGCGGCGCAAGCTCCGCTCCGCCGGGAACGAGCAACCGCTGCGAGCCGATGTCGACCTGCAGATACTCGCCCGACGTTTTCGCTTCTGCATCCGGCGGAAGCATCACGGGACGCGTGCATGCTTTATCCGCGAGCACGAGCGGCTCCGTCGCGGACGAGAGATTGATCGTGCCGACGATGAGCGGGCGTCGCAGCAGCGACCAGAAGAGTCCCGTATCGATGAGCGTCGCGCGCTCGACGGGCTGCAGGCTCCACGCGCGACGCAGATATTTCTCCGCCGCGACCTCGTGTTCTTCGCCTGCTTTTGCTGCTTCGACGAGCGCGAGCGAGTAGTACACGTCGGCATCGCGCGAGCCCATTTTCGCGAGACGCTCGAAGTACGACTTCGCGCGATCTTCGAAGCCTAGGGCGTTGAGCGCCTCCGCGGTTTCGTACCAGAGACCGTCGCGACCGGGTCCGAGACTCACGGCCTGCTCGTACGCGAGCACCGCCGCGACTTCGTCGTTCTCGAGCAACGCGAGGCGCGCGCGCAGAATCGACGCGAGCGGACGATCGCTCGATGCATCGAACTTCGTGAGCGCGCTGCGCACCGCGCTCGTATTCGTCTCCATCAACTCCGATTGAATCTTCCAGAGATCGGCGATCGGTCCGCGCGCGCCGCGACGATCGACCGAGGAGAACACCGCCGCGACATTGCCATCACCGCTCGCGAGCGCACGACGCAGCGGCAACAACGGCGCGAGTCGATTGTCGGTCTGCGGAGCGATCACCGAGGCCTGTGTGACGTTCGGCATCGTGTCGCGCGGAATCAACGCGAGGACGAGCAGAACGCCTGCGCCGATGATCAGAGAACGTGCAACCGGACGGTTGCGCGAGAGAAATGCAGCGAAGATCGATGCCGCGACCGCGAGCAACGCCAGGGGCGGTCCGCTCGATCGCAACGTAAAGCGCTCGAAGATCGATTTTGGTTTCTCCGCGGGAGTACTTGCGGTGTTCTGCTTTGCCGCCGCGGCGTGTCCTGTCGACTGCGCGAGGAAGCGCATCTCGTGCACTTTCCACGCGCCGCCGACGTTCGTCATCTCGAAAATGACGTGATCGTCCCAGCCACTCGGATACGTCACGGTGAATGCCGCGAGCTTGTCTTTCAGCGCGGGAACGACGGTCTGCAGTTCCCACTGCGCGGCGTCGGGTGGCCCGAGGCGCGTTTCGATTTCTTCGAGTTGTTGAGGACGCGGCAACTTCGCGAGTGGCGAATCCGGCGCGAGCTGCTCCACCACTGCTTCGGGACCGCGGCTCAGGTACTGCGCGGCGACTTGCACCGCCGCGTGCTCGGCATCCGAAATCGGGCGGACGGAGACCACAGCGGCGAGGAGGAGTTCCGGGAGCATGAGAAAAATATTGTCGCCCACTTGACAAGTGTACTACTGCATTAATACACTGTATGCGTGTTCGATATTCATCCCGCCGATGCCGCACCGATCTGGCGACAGATCGAGGAAGGAATGCGCCGCATGATTTCCCTCGGCGCACTCGCACCAGGTGCGGCCGTACCTTCCGTACGCGAGCTTGCCCAGCAACTTCGCGTCAATCCCAACACCGTGGCGCGTGCGTATCAGCGCCTCACCGACGCCGGCGTGTTCGCTGTGAAGCGTGGCGAGGGAACGTTCGTCGCCGAACAACCCGCGCAGCTCAAGAAGTCGGAGAAGAACGAGACCCTGCGCGATGCGGCCACGCGGTATGCCGGTACCGCCATCGCCGTCGGCGCCACGGTCCATGAAGCATCGCGCGAGCTCGAGGAAAGCTTCGAGCGACTCACGCGCGATCACACTCGCGAATCCAGGAGGAAAGCATGACGGTTCCTGCTGTTCATGCCGCGAACGTCAGCGTTCGCTACGGACGGCGAATCGCCGTGAATGAGGTCTCGCTCGACGTTGCAGCCGGTGCGGTCTACGCGCTCCTCGGCCGCAACGGCGCCGGCAAATCGTCGCTCGTGCGTTGCCTGCTCGGACAACTGCGTCCGGATCACGGCAGCATTGCGTTGTTCGGCGAAGACGCGTGGAGCCATCGCACGAAGTTGATGCAGCGCATCGGCGTCGTCAGCGAAGAAGCGGATGCGCCGCCCGAGAGTCGCGTGCGCAGCCTCGCGGCGTTCCACGCGAAGCTCTATCCCCAGTGGCAGCAAAGCGCATTCGATGAGCGCCTCTCGCGCTTCGACATCGCCGCGTCCTCGCGTTTCGGAGACTTGTCTAAAGGACAGAAGAAGCAGGTCGCATTAGCGCTCGCGCTCGCGACACAGCCCGAGCTTCTGATCCTTGACGATCCCACGCTTGGCCTCGACGTCGTCGCGCGGAAATCGCTCTTCGAAGAAGTCATCGCCGATCTCGCCGATCGCGGGATCACGATTCTGATCACCACGCACGATCTCGCGTCGGTCGAATCGATCGCGGATCGCGTGGGCATTCTGAAAGATGGCCGCCTCGTGCTCGACGAGGACGCCGAGACGTTGAAGGCGCGATTCCGCCGCGTTCGCGTGGCCGGGCCGGCACCCGTGCTCGCGGAGAAGCAGTTGGCGGTTGCGCACGCTCGCGCGTGGGGAAGCGGCACGGAGGCCATCGTCACCAACTATCACGAGACGGCGCTCGAGGGCTTGCGCGCGGACAGCGCGCCGATGTCGCTCGAAGAAATCTTCATCGCCGTCGCCGGAGAAAAATAGTCATGAGCACCGCACTACTCATCGCCGCGCGCGACGTGCGCGATAAAGGTCGTCTCTTTCTCATTGCCGCCGTGCTGGCGTGCATGCCCTTCCTTGCGACGGTATTGCCCGCGTCGCGCGGACATCGCGCCGACGTCATCGCCGTACTCGGCGGATTCATCGGCATCGTCTTCGGATTCGGACTCGCGCTCACCCTCGGCCTGACGACGTTCGGCCGCGAGTTCGCCGAGCGTCGCATGTCGTTCTGGTTCTCGAAGCCGATCTCGCCGGGTGCGTTGTGGGTTGGCCGTTCTCTCGCCGCGATCGCCACCGCCATCGCATGCTTCGCGATCATCAGCGTACCGTCGATGGTCGCCGCGCGCGCCGCGTGGCGCATGCGCTGGACCGACGATCAGTGGCCCGTGATGGCCGCAATTCTGCTCGCGATCGCGGTGGCCTACTTCGTCGGCCACACCGCGAGCACGATGGCGCGATCGCGCTCCGCGCTGCTGGCGATCGATTTCGTCGCAGCCCTCATCGCGCTGACGTTGCTCGGCGTGATCGTGCGACCGCTGCTCTTCGCTCCGATCTTCCGCATTGCGATTGGCGTCGCCGCGGCGTTGCTTGTGCTTGTGTTGATGATCGCGCCGTACTGGCAGCTCGCGAATGGACGCACCGACATTCGCCGCAGTCATGCCGCGCTCTCGCGCGCGTTGTGGATCGGCATCGCCATCGTGCTTGCGATTCTCGGCGCATCCGTGTTGTGGATCACGAGCGCGAAGCCGCAGAGCTTCGATCGCATCGTCGAGCTCGAGCAATCGCCTGATGGGAAGCACGTCATCATCGCGGGCAGCGCGCCGTATCGTCGTGGCGCCGATTCCGTCTTCGTGATGAATCAGAGCACCGGCGACAGTGCACGCCTCTCGCGGCCGCTCTTTCACACCGCCGCGTTCTCGCAGAACGGCCGTTATGTTGTGTGGGCCGAGCCGCTGCTCGTCCGTCTCACGCGCGGCACGTTGATGGTTCGCGATCTCACCACCAGCGAAACGAAGTCCCTCGGCATCGAGACCGCGCCGCTCATCGACATCGTCCTTTCCGATGATGGCTCACGCATCGCCGTGCGCGACGGTGGCGTGATCGCGGTTTACGATCGTGCGACCGCGAAGCTGCTTGCGTCGATGCCTGTCGATGCGAATCCGCGTCACGGATTCTTCTTCGTCACCAACGACGTGCTGCGCGTCATCTCGCACAAACCGACTGGCCGCAATCCGGTACCGGTCGAGATCGCGGAGCTCGATGTGCGCACGAAGAAGCTCACGCACACCGGCGCGAGCCAGGCCGTGCCGCGCTACAACCTCGCGTCGGTCTCGGCGGATGGCTCGCGCATGTACCTTCGCACCGAGCGTCTCATCGTCGATGGCCGCACCGGTGCGACGATCGCGGAGTTGCCGGCGAGCAGCGACAACACGTTCGCGTCGGCGATGCTGAGTGACGGTCGCGTGGTCACGCAGACGATGGCGAATGGCAAGGCCGCGTTGAACATCTACTCGCGAGGTGCAGTGCTGCAGCATCGAGTCGAGCTGCCGTCACGCGTGGCGTGGATCTGCGGCGAGCGCACCGACGGGAAGCTGATCCTCATGGGAATCTCGCGAGTCAAAAACTACGACGCCGCGGAAGGTCACACGATGCTGCTCGTCGATTTGAATCGCGGCACGATCGATCGCGCACTGAAGGATGTGAAAGGTCCGATGCCGTATTGGAGCAACAATCCGCGACTCATTCGCTACGACGCGAACGCGAAGCTCGCGGCGGTGGATCGCAGCGGGAAACTCACGTACTGGAACTAACGCGTTCTACACGCGGAGACAAAAAAGGCGGGCTGCGAAGCCCGCCTTTTTCACACAAGCTGGAAGATTCGAATTACGCGTTCTTCGGCAGCGCGGCTTTCGCGCTCTCGGCGAGTGCCGCGAAACCGGCGGCGTCACGCACGGCCATGTCGGCAAGGACCTTGCGGTCGAGCGTGGAGCCCGCGGCCTTCAGGCCGGCGATGAACTGCGAATACGAAAGACCGTTCTGGCGCGCCGCGGCGTTGATGCGCGTGATCCAGAGCTTGCGGAAATCGCCCTTGCGATCCTTACGGCCGGTGAACGCTGAATTGAGCGCCTTATCGACCGCCTGCTGGGCGATGCGATGGCCGCGCGACCTCATCCCGTAGAAGCCTTTGGCAAGCTTCAGGATCTTTGCGCGGCGGTTCTTTCTTTTTGGACCTCGTTTGACTCTCGGCATCTTTCTCCTCGTTTCCTTTCTTTCGAGCGGCCGGGTCAGGAGTAGGTGTGACTACCCGGCGCGCTCAGCTCCGTACTATTTGTACGGGATCATGCGGCTCACGGTCTTTGCATTCGCGGGCGAGACCTCGACTTCGCCGGCCAGCTTCGACTTACGGCCCGGCGACTTCTTGGTCAGGATGTGCGAATGAAAGGCGTGATTCCGCTGGAGCTTTCCGCTTCCGGTCTTCTTGAACCGTTTCGCGGCACCACGGTGCGTTTTCATTTTCGGCATAGCTAGTCCTTTGCTACAGCTTGGCTCGTAACCAAGCGAGATTGGTGTTGATTCCCTGTTCAGCGCGCCCGCGCGCTTACTTGTGCGTCGGCGCGATCACCACCGACATGCGGTTGCCCTGCAAATCGGGATTTGGTGATTCCGAGGCGCCGTGCTCTTTCACTTCTTCGAGGAGACGGTCGAGCACGGCTTTGCCGAGCTCCATGTGCGTCATCTCGCGGCCGCGGAAGCGCACGATGGCCTTCACTTTGTCCCCGTGCTGCAGGAAGCGAAGAACGTGATTCTTCTTGAAGTCGAAGTCATGCTCGTCGATGCGGGGGCGGAACTGCACCTCCTTGACGATGATGATCTTCTGCTTCTTTTTCGCCTCGCCCTCTTTCTTCTTTTTCTCGAAGAGGAACTTGCCGTAGTCCATGATTTTGCAGACCGGTGGATTCGCGGTCGGCGAGATCTCGACGAGGTCGAGATCCTTTTCGCGAGCCATCTCCTGCGCCTGTGCGATCGGCACGACGCCGACCTGCTTTCCGTCCGGATCGATGAGGCGAACTTCGGGCGAACGGATCAGATCATTGATGCGGTTTTCAGGCTCGACGGGCCTACGGTCGAAACGTGGATTACGGCGTGGCGGGAAAATACGTTGTTCCTCCTAGGTTTTTCGGGTGGTAGAAAATACGGACAAACTCCGCGGAACGTCAAGTGTTCTACAGAGAGAGGGCCCGGCTCGCGATCAACTGTTTTGCCGTGCCGATCAATTCCTCAATGGTCAAGGTCGGCTGATCTCCGCCTGTGCGTTTCCGCAAACTAACGGTTCCGCTCGACGCCTCTTTCTCTCCGACGACGAGCATGAACGGTACCTTCTGCAATTGTGCCTGACGGATCTTCGCACCGAGCTTCTCGTTGCTCTGATCGACCTCGACGCGAATGCCCGCGGCACGAATCTGCTGCCCGACATTCTCCGCGTATTCGGCGAATTTCTCCGACAACGGCAGCACCGCGACCTGCACCGGCGCAAGCCAGAACGGGAACGCGCCCGCGAAATGTTCGATGAGAATCGCAATGAAACGCTCGAACGATCCGTAGATCGCGCGATGCAAAACCGCCGGACGATGCGGCGCATTGTCTTCCCCGACGTACGTCAGATCGAAACGCTCCGGCGCGTTGTAGTCGAGCTGAATCGTGCCGAGCTGCCACTTGCGTCCCAGCGAATCCGAAACTTCGAAATCGATCTTCGGACCGTAGAACGCGCCATCGCCCGGCTTGAGCTCGTACGGACGTCCCAGTGAGTCGAGTGCGGATTTGAGCAGACCTTCGGCGCGATCCCACAGCGCGTCGTCTCCGATGCGCTGCTCCGGACGCGTCGCAAACTTCGCGGTGTATTCGAGTCCGACCGCGTTGTAGACGTGATCGAGCAGCGCGACGAAGCGGCGCACTTCGTCCGGCACCTGTGACTCCATGCAGTAGATGTGCGCGTCGTCCTGCGCGAACTGCCGCACGCGAGTGAGTCCGCTCAGCGAACCGGTGGCCTCATTGCGATGCAGCACGTCCTGCGTGTGCAAACGCAACGGCAGATCGCGATAGCTGTGTCGCTGCATGCCGTAGTAGAGATGATGCGAGGGGCAGTTCATCGGCTTCATCGAGAAGTCGTGCTCCTCGGTCTCGTTGTTGTAGACCAGGAACATGTTCTCTTTGTACTTGCCCCAGTGACCGCTGATCTCCCACAGACCTTTGTTGAACAGCAGCGGAGTCTTGATCTCGACATAGCCGCCATCCTTCGTGAGATCGCGCATCCACTGCGAAAGGGTCTGATAGATCGTGGTGCCTTTCGGAGTCCAGAACGCCGCACCGGGCGCGAAGGGATGAAAGTGAAAAAGATCGAGCTCTTTGCCCAGCTTGCGATGATCGCGTGCCTTCGCTTCCTCGATCTGTTTGACGTACGCCTCGAGTTGCTCCTTGTCCGCCCACGCGGTGCCGTAGATGCGCTGCAGCATCGCGTTGCGTGAATCGCCGCGCCAGTACGCACCGGCGACGCTCATCAATCGAAATGCGCCGAGCTTTCCGGTCGACGGCACGTGTGGTCCGCGACAGAGATCGAACCACTCGCCCTGGCGATACACGCTGAGCGGCTCGTCGCCCGGGATCCCTTTGATGATGTCGACTTTGTAGGTTTCGCCGAGCTTCTCGAACGTCGCGATTGCTTCTTCGCGCGACCACACTTCGCGCTTCACCGGCAGATCGCGTTTCACGATCTCCTGCATCTTCTCTTCGATGCGTCGCAGATCGTCTTCGGCGAATGGACGATCGGTGCCGAAGTCGTAGTAGAACCCGTTCTCGATCACCGGGCCGATCGTGACCTGCGTTCCGGGAAACAGCTCCTGCACTGCCATCGCCATGAGGTGTGCGGTGGAGTGACGAATCGTGTCGATGCCATCCTCGGTCTTCGCGGTGACGATCTCGATTTTCGCGCCGTCGTGTACGGGCGTGGAGGTGTCGACGACTTTGCCGTCGATCTTGCCGGCGATCGCGTCCTTCGCCAGACGCTTGCCGATCGACGCGGCGACGTCGGCGATGGTCGCGTTCTCCGGCACTTCTCGAATCGATCCGTCAGGGAGCTGTACGTTCATGATGATTCCTCGCAAAAAAGAAAAGACAGGGCCGAAGCCCTGTCTTTGTGATCGGTTTTGAATCAGGGAAGACGATCAACGACAGGGCGCGAGCGTGGTGCTCGTCGTTCGCGTCTGGCCGGTCGTCGTCGTGCGCAACATGGGGCGCGGAGTATAGCACGCGGTTTTGCTCCGTATAGCTGTACGGCATGCACATCGATCCCCGCAAACTTCGCGACCCCAAACTTCACCTCGGCTGCGGTCCGCTGGCGCTCGATGGCTGGATCAACATCGACAACAAGCCGTATCCCGGAATTGATTTGCAGTGGGATCTCGCGAACGGCATTCCGATCGACCACGCGCGCTTCATCTTTGCGGAGCATTTCATCGAGCATCTGACGTACGAACACGCGAGCTCGTTCGTGAAGAACTGTCGCGCCGCATTGCGTGACGATGGCGTGCTGCGCTTGTCGACGCCGAATCTCGACTGGGTGTGGGCCGTTGCGTATCGCCAGTACGCGTGGCAATCGAGTGCAGACGCGCAACGCGATTGCTTCGTCGCCAATCGCGCGTTTCGCGCGTGGGGACATCAGTTTCTCTACAACGCGCAAACACTCATCGCGTTACTGCGCAACGGAGGTTTCGACGAGATCACGTTTCATCCGTACGGCGAAAGCGATCTCGCCGAGCTGCGCAATCTCGAACGGCATCCGCGCGATCTCGACGATCCATCGATGCCGCATGTGTTGATCGCGCAGGCGAGAGGTCGTCGCGATGTGCGAGAAATCGAAGGCGCGCAGCTCATCGCGGACTATCTGCGCGACCTTTCCGCGACCTGAGCCTGCCGCGGCGGCGATGACGATTCCGTCGTTCACGTGTCCGCTCCGGACGACGAGCGCGAGCGTTCGCGTTCATCGAGGGCGCGAAATCCGTCGGGACCGTCGAAGGCGCAACGATCGCGTGATCGTCAACATCACGCCGTAGCTTTTGCGTTGCGGTGAGGACTACCATGTTCGGCATCCCGACATGGACGTTCACCGCGTGCGCTGCAGCGTCGTGCCGCCGTACATTCTGCGCAACATTGCGCGGAACGGTGATGCGCAGGATCGTGCAATCGCGCTGGCCGCGCTCGATCTCTCGAGCATTTCGCGCGTCGAGCGGCAAGCGCCGGTTGCGGTCGTCGCGGGCGAGATCATCGTGCCCGCGCGTGCGCGGCGCCGCACGGTGTTCGACGCGCGTGAATCGCAGCAACTGCCAGGCAAACGCGTGCGCGGCGAAGGCAGTGCGCCATCGCGAGATACTTCGGTCAACGAAGCATTCGATGGCGCGGGCCGCACATACGTTTTCTTCCGCGCGGTTCTCGGCCGCACATCGATCGACGATCGCGGCATGCGCATCGAATCGACCGTGCACTACGGCCACAACTTCGCGAACGCGCACTGGAACGGCCGGCAGATGATTTACGGCGACGGCGATGGCAAATACTTTCGCCGATTCACTGCATCACTCGATGTCATCGCGCACGAGTTGATGCACGGCGTGACGCAGTACGCCGCGGGTATCGGCTACAGCGGCCAGTGTGGTGCGCTCGCGGAGCATTACTCCGATGTTTTCGGCGTGCTCGTGAAGCAGTACGCGCGCACGCAGACCGCGGCACGTGCGGACTGGCTTGTCGGCGCGGAGTTGTTCACGAGTCGCGTGCAGGGCGATGCAATTCGCTCGATGAAAGCGCCTGGCACCGCATACGACGATCCGATCCTCGGCCGCGATCCGCAGCCATCGCACATGCGTCACTTCGTGCGCACGTCGAGCGACGATCGCGGCGTGCACATCAACTCCGGCATTCCGAATCACGCGTTCTATCGCGTCGCGATCGCGTTAGGCGGACGCGCATGGGATGTCGCGGGACGAATCTGGTATCGCGCGCTCACCGAGGAGCTTGGACCGCGATCGCGATTCCAGCATTGTGCGGATGCGACGTGGCGCGCCGCGGGCGCGCTGTACGGCGCGAACAGCGAACCGCAGCATGCTGTGCGCGCCGCATGGAAAGCGGTCGGACTCGAGATCAGCGCCGCGGTGCGCATCGAACGCAGAGACGCGCAGCCCGTCTTCGTGCCGCCGGATGCGGCGGCCGAAGTTCCGTATCTCGCGTGAATGAGCTTCAGTTACGAGGCTTTGCGGGCGCGTCCCGTTGATTCGTACTCGCGCTCGCGTCTGCGTTCCGCACCATCCCACTCGCGGCGGCTGTTGAGCCACACCAGCAGACCAGTCGCGACCGTGATCGCGCCTAACGAGACGACGAGCACTTCCGGATTGCGTTTCAGGTAATCACCGATCTCATCGAACAGCTCATCGAGATCCGTGTTCTCGATCTTCGATTTCACCTGGCCGACAGCGAGGTCGACGAGGCCGAGCCGATCGACCAGATCCAGCAGCGTTTCGGTTGCAGCAGCACTCGTCACCACGTTGCGCAACGTGCGCCCACCCGACGATGCGCTGCTCGATTTCTTTTTCGCAGCCATAGTTCCTCCCGACTGGAGGAGATTGCTATCGCCGCGCCAACCACTCGCGCACGACTTCCGCGACATCGCGCTTGCGTCCGTCGACTTCGTAGTTGAGTCGCCGCATCGTCGCGTCATCGATCGTGCCGCGCAGCGATTCGAGCGCGGCCGATGCTCCGTTGCATCGCTCATCGAGATCCGTTCGTTGCACGACCACCGCGTCGTATGGCGGGAAGTAGTGACGATCGTCTTCGAGAATCACGAGATGCAAAGGATCGATGAGCCCGTCCGTGGAGTTGCCCGCGATGAGATCGATCTCACCGCTCGCGAGCGCTTTGTACGTGAGGCCGAGGTCCATCGTTCGCGGCGGTTGCGCGACGTGCAAGTCGTACGCGTTCTGCAAGCCCGACCAGCCATCGGGACGCTCGGTGAATTCGTAGCCGAAGCCGGGACGAATCGTCGGCGCGATCTTCGCGAGATCGGAGATCGTGCGCAGATTCTGCTGCGTGGCCGTGGCCTTGCGCACGATCATCGCGAACGTGTTGTTGAATCCGAGCGCCGGCGACCAGCGCAGCTTCGCTTTCGCATACGCATCACCGACTCGCTGATTCACGAGCGCGCGATCGCTGCTCGTCGGTTGTTTGAGAATCGCGGTGAGCGCGGTGCCGGAGTACTCGACGTACGTGTCGATCGATCCGCCGCGAATCGCGGCATCGCACACGAACGTACCGCCCATGTTCAGTCGTCGATCGACTTTGCATCCCGCGCCTTCGAGTTTCTGCGCGAGCAACTCGCCGAGGATCACGGACTCGGTGAAATTCTTCGAGCCGACGACGATCGCGCGTTGCTCTTTCGCACACGCCATCGCGAGCATCACCACCACCACCACCCAAACCTTCTTCATGCTTCTCCTCGGCGTCGTGCAAAGTGTCGTTCCACGCGCGTGAGCACCGCGTCCGCAATCAATGCGAGCAGCGCCGCTGGCAACGCGCCGGAGAGAATGAGTCGCGTGTCGACCATCGCGACACCGCGAAAGATCAGCGTTCCGAGTCCTCCGCCTCCGATCGCCGCGGCGATCGTTGCGACACCGATCGCCGTCACCGTTGCGATGCGAATACCCGCGACGATCGCTGGTGTCGCGAGCGGCAGTTCGATGTTCCACAGCAGTTGCGCATCGGTCATGCCCATCGCGATCGCCGCTTCGCGCACGAATGGATCGACGCGCGCGAGTCCCACGAGTGTGCTGCGCACGATCGGCAGCAGCGAATACAACACGAGTGCGACGATCGCGGGTCGCGCGCCGATGCCGCCGATGAACGGCAGCGGAATGAGAAAACCGAACAGCGCGAGCGACGGAACGGTTTGAATCATGTCCGTGATCTTCAACGCGATCGTGCCGGCGCGTGCGCGGCGATGCGCGAGCGTTCCAAGCGGCACGCCCGCGACGATCGCGACGATCACCGCGATCAGCACGATGCCGAGGTGCTCGCCGGTGAGACGAAGAAGCGTCATGAGATCGATGCCGCGAATTTTCTCACGAGCGGATGATCGTAAGACGCGAACGCATCGCTCGTTGTATCCGCAACGATGCGCCCTGCATCAAACACGACGATGCGTTGTCCAATGCGCGTCGCTTCGCGAACATCGTGTGTGACGAAGACAAGCGTCGTTTGCTGCGCTGCATCGATGAGCAGCGATTGCAACTCGATGCGAATCAACGGATCGAGCGCGGAGAACGGCTCATCGCACAACAGGATCGACGGCGAAGCGATGAGTGCGCGTGCGATCGCGACGCGTTGCTGTTCGCCGCCCGAGAGATGGCGCGGGTAGCGATCGCGAAATTGCTGTGGATGCAGCGCGAGCTTCTCGAGCAACGCGCCGGCTTTCGCATTCGTCGTGGTCTCGTCCCACTGCAGCAGGCGAGGAACAGTGGCGATGTTTTCGAACACCGTGCGATGTGGAAAGAGCGCGGGCTGCTGCATCACGTAGCCGATGTGGCGTCGTCGCTCGACGATGTTCGTTGCGTCGTTCGCTTTGCCATCAATGCGCAACTCGCCGCGCGATGGCGTCACGAGTCCGTTGATCACTTTCAGCGCGGTGGTTTTTCCTGCGCCGCTGCGTCCGAGAAACGCGATGCGCTCGCCCTTCGCGATGGTGAGCGAAACGCGATCGAGAATCGTCGTGCCGTTTGCGACGACGGTGACGTCGCGGTATTCGATCGTAGAATCACGCACGAGCCAACTCGTTAATGTCCGGCGCTTCGAGAATCGTTTTCGGCGCACCGTGTCGTACCGCGTTGAGCATCGCGCGGCCGCGGCTTTCGGTGGTGAGGACGTATTTCGGTGCGACGAATTTGAACAACCAGATCAGCGGTGCGAGCAATGGGTAGAGCACGCGATACGCTTTCGTGCGCGACTGGATTCCGTGCAGCGGCTGAATGAATCCAGGTCGGAAGCAATACACGGCTTCGAACGGCATCGCACGCAACGCGTTCTCCGCGCGGCCTTTCACGCGCGCCCACATCACGCGTCCCTGCTCGCTGCTGTCCGTACCCGCACCGCTGATGAACACGAACGTCATCGACGGATTCAATCGCGCGAGTGTTTCGCCCGCGGCGACGGCGATGTCGTGTGTCACGCGCGTGTACTGCTCTTCGGTCATGCCCGCGGACGTGACTCCGAGTGCGAAGAAGCATGCATCAAAACCGCGGAGTTGATCTTCGATCGCGGTGAAGTTCGTGAGATCGCGATGCACGACCTCGGAGAGTTTCGCGTGCGTTTGTCCCGTGGCGCTGCGACCGATCGTGCGAACGTGCTCGACGTCATTCGCGAGCAGACACTCGCGCAACACGCCTTGTCCGACCATCCCGGTTGCGCCGAAGACGACTGCTCGCATGACGCGCATCGTACGGCAGAAAAGAAAACGCCGCCTTGCGGCGGCGTTGATGAAGTACGGGATGGTAGTCCCCAGCGGACTCGAACCGCTGACCTCCACCGTGTCAAGGTGGCGCTCTAACCAACTGAGCTAGGGGACTGAACTGCGTTTACGACGCGGCGGAAGATACTCCATCGCGTCGAGCGGTTGCAAGAACCGGATGGCCCTCGCGAGCATTCCCCGTGCGACGGCCTCACACGACGCTGGCGCGCGTCCAGTCGAGCAGATCGGGATCGGTGCCGGTCATCTTCTCGTCGAACGCGGTCGCGCCTTTGCGCTCGAGCCACGCCGCTTCCTGCGGCAGCAGCGGCACCATCCACAAAATCTCCACCTCCTCGGCCAGCGTCTGCAACGCGTCGTCGTGATAGACCGGAGGCCAGAGCAGCAGATGGCGAATCGCGGTTTGCGAGGTAATTGGCTGCGGTAGTTCGACGAGCATTCCCGACGTCACCGCGAGTTGCTCGTCGTGCAGTAGTCGCGCGACGGAGAAGATAGTCGCGTAAGTGGCGTCATTCAGCAGCGCGTTCCATCCGCACAACAGCAATTCCTGCCCGTGCGTGTCGGCGAGACCCGCGGTGATCAGCGTGAATGCATCCGCGACCGGCTGGTCTTCGAACATGAGCACGCGCGTCTCCGGATTGCTCTGTCCGCGCGTTTCGCGAACGGGCATACCCAGGATGCGGAAGAGGTGTGCTTCGGTTTTTCTGGTGAGCGTGTGCATCGTCGTCGATTACGGCGAGCCGTATTTAAGCGAACTCGGCTGATGCGCGTATCATGAAGTCATGCGAAAAATCGTGTGCGTCCTGGCCATGGCCCTGGCATCGGCCATCGTATCCCTCGGATGCCAGCCGAAGATTCTGATCTTCAACGCACAGCCCTCGTCGGCTCCAGCCGGCCCGACGAAGGTCACGCTCAATTGGAAAATCTCCGCGGGCTCGGGACATCTGTCCGCGGATCAGCCGGTGACGCCGACGCTCGATCCGCCGCTGAAGGTCAATCAGCAGGGATCGAAAACCTTCGACATCTGCAAGACAACCACGTTCAAGCTCGAGCTTCCGTACGGCGGCGAGAAGACCGTCACGGTGAAAGTCACGACGCCGTGCGATGC
This sequence comes from Thermoanaerobaculia bacterium, assembly GCA_051953135.1. Lineage (GTDB taxonomy): Bacteria > Acidobacteriota > Thermoanaerobaculia > Gp7-AA8 > Gp7-AA8 > QHVT01. The sequence goes on from JBQCJC010000389.1 coordinate 16,257, forward strand.
CGCACCGGCCTGCAGCAATCAAACGCTCAACTTCACCGGCACGTGTCTGAACGCACAATCCGGCCCGACGTACGACACGCACACGCTGGCCGCGAATCTCGCTCCCGGCAATCTCAAGAACCTTTTCAATAACGCCGATTTCCCCGTGCACGTGCTGCACGCGGGACAGGACATCGCGTTAGGCGCAGGCGGCGGCCCGATCTTCCCGCTGCCCGTCGTTCCTGCCGCCGGTGATTACCAGGTCTACATCCCGGGTGCAGTGGGACAGCAGATTTGTCAGGACGCGACAGGACCCGTCGGTGGCGGACAAGCCGACGCGCCGCCGGTGCAGATCGTGGTGGTGCCGACGTGTCCGATGCCATGAGGGTCGCGGAACGACGGGACAACTGATGTCGATCCAGGTCACTGCGATGCTGCGCCTGTACATGCCGACGCGGCAAATTCACGAACAAAGCCGTCGAGCACGCAGGAGTGATCGAAGAACAGAGCGCGATTCACGCTGCGTGATCGGTAAAACGAAACAGCCCGCCGAAAGGCGGGCTGTTTCATGGTGG
>JBQCJC010000390.1:0-9422 GCA_051953135.1 Thermoanaerobaculia bacterium
ATCGATTTCGCAATCGCCTGATCATTCCGATTCACTCCGAGACCGGACAAGTCGTCGGCTTCGGCGGACGATCGCTCGACGGCAGCGATCCGAAGTACCTCAACTCTCCGGAGTCCGAGCTCTTCAACAAATCGCGACTGCTCTACAACCTCCATCGCAGCAAAGACGCGATGCGCCGCTACGACCGCGCGATTCTCGTCGAAGGCTACTTCGACGCGATCGCGATCGATCATGCCGGTGTTCCTGGTGTCGTGGCCTCGATGGGAACGTCGCTTACGCCGGGACAGGCGTCGCTCATGCGGCGCTTCACGAAGAACGTGGTGGTCGCGTACGACGGCGACAACGCGGGCCGCGCGGCGACGTTGCGTGCGGCGCAAATCCTTCTCGCCGCGGGCATGCAGGTCTCGACGCTCGACCTTCACGGCGAAAAGGATCCCGACTCGCTGATCCAGAAACACGGCCGCGATGCGTTTCTCGAGATTCTCTCGAACGCCACCGACATCTTCGAGTTCGCGCTTCGCGAATGGGCCACGGATGCACATCAACTCAGTGGTCGCGAAAAATCGGATCGCGTCGAGCAATTCATGCCGCTGCTTTCCGCTGTTTCGGACGCGGTCGTGCGCAACGAAGCCGCGCAACACATCGCCGATGCGTTCCGGCTCGAGTTCGACACGGTCTGGTCGCGCGTGCGCGGAAAAGCGACCGCGAAACCGCAGGATGAGCGCCAGAAACGCCTGCCTCCACCATCTGGAGAGAAGTTCGTGCTCCTCGCGGCGCTGCAGGGACGCCTTTCTGACGATCCGCGCAAGCGGATTCGCGAGGAGTATTTCGAGGATCCGGGCTGCAAGACGCTCTTCGCGATCATGAAAAATAACATTTCGACGGGCGAGGCTATTGACTTTGCCGAAGTCGGAACCCAGCTTAGGGGCGAGGCGGAACTCACGCTGCTTTCCGAGCTGAGCCTTAGCGAAGATATTGACGATCGCGCTCTCGAACGCCTGGAAGAAAACCTCCTGCCCATGGAGCGGGGCTACATCGATCGCCGGAAGCAGCAGATCCAACGTGAGATTGTGGAAGCGGAGAAAAGTGGCGATCTCGCGAGGGTCGATCAGCTCGTCATGGAGAAGGTGGAGCTGTCGCGTATCTCGAACACACTGAAATAATTATCGTCCCCAACTCATTACGCGTGTGTCCACTCTGGACGATACTTTGGCTGGTTTGTCAACCCTCGAATGTGACGATCCAGCCAAGGCCTCGTTCGGGGGCCTCGAGTGCCGACAGGGCGACCTGACAAGCTGCCCAATGCGAGGAGCGAATTGACATGACGACACGCCTGCGCACTTCGAATCTCGAACCGGATTCCAACTTTGAAGACGAGGGGGTTGGCGAGTTGAGTGTCGAAGAAAAATACGCGGAAGTAAAGCAGCTCATCGCTATCGGTAAAGAAAAGGGCTTTCTGCTTTACGACGAGATCTACGAGGTTCTGCCGGAGGAAGTCACTTCCCTGCCGGAAGAGCTGGATGAGATCTACATCCGCTTCAACGATCTCGGGATCGACGTGATCGAAGATGCCGAGAAGCCTCTCCAGGCGAGCCCGAAGGGCATCGTCACGATCGACGGCACGATCGAAGAAAAGGAGATGGATCAGCGCGAAGAAGTCCAGCAGGACATCATCGCGGCCTCCAGCGGCATCGTCGACAAAACGAACGACCCCGTGCGCATGTATCTGCGCGAGATGGGCACGGTCAAGCTCCTCGACCGTCAGGGCGAAGTCGACATCGCCAAGCGCATCGAAAAGGGCGAGCGCAAAGTCTTCAAGGCGCTTTCTGCCAATCGCATCATTCGCGAGGAAATCCTCAAGATCTACGAGGCGGCCAAGAAGGACGCGCGCGTGATCAAGGAGACGATCGATCTGGCGATGCCGGATGACGACGGCTCCACCGCCACGAGCGATGAAAACGGCGAGCCGAAGATGCCGGCCGCGGTCACCAACAAGATCCACGAGATCATGGTGATCTTCGAAGGCATCGCCAAACTCGACAAGAAGATCAAGGACGGTCTGGTCAAGCTCGCCGATCCGAAGAAGCTTTCGGATCGCACGATCGCCACCACGCTGAAAACCGTCGACAAGCTCGAACAGGAGCTCGCCGACGAATTGCAGCGCGTCGATTTCACGCCGCAGACGCGCAATCGCATGATCAACAAGCTCAAGGACATCGATACCGAGCTGTCGCAGGCCGTGTCGATGATCCGCAAGGACGAGCAGGCGCTGAAGCGCGAGAAGGACAAGACGCGCAAGGATTTCTACAAGCGCCGCCTGATGAAGTACCAGGAGAAGCTCGGCGAGCTGGAGATGTTCTACGGCGTCACGCACGAGGATCTGCGCAAGACCATTCGCGAGATTCGCTCGGGTGAAGAGGAAGCGGATCAGGCGAAGCAGGAACTGATCGTCGCGAACCTGCGCCTCGTCGTGTCGATCGCGAAGAAGTACACGAACCGCGGCCTGCAGTTCCTCGATCTCATCCAGGAAGGCAACATCGGCCTGATGAAGGCGGTCGAGAAGTTCGAATACCGCCGCGGCTACAAGTTCTCGACGTACGCGACGTGGTGGATTCGTCAGGCCATCACGCGTGCAATCGCCGATCAGGCGCGCACGATTCGTATCCCGGTACACATGATCGAAACGATCAACAAGCTGACGCGCACGTCCCGCGCGCTCGTGCAGGAGCTCGGCCGCGAACCGCAGGCCGAGGAGATTGCGGAGCGGATGGATATGCCGGTGGCCAAGGTTCGCAAGATCATGAAGATCGCGCAGGAGCCGATCTCCCTCGAGACTCCGATCGGAGAAGAGGAAGACTCGCATCTGGGAGATTTCATCGAGGATCGCGGCGTGATCTCGCCGATCGAGCACGTGATCGTCGCGAATCTCAAGGAGCAGACCTCGAAGGTGCTGCGCACTCTCACGCCGCGCGAAGAGCAGGTCCTCAAGATGCGCTTCGGCGTCGGCGACGGTGCCGAGCACACGCTCGAAGAAGTCGGACGCTCGTTCAACGTCACCCGTGAACGCATCCGCCAGATCGAGTCGAAAGCACTCCGCAAGCTGCGCCATCCGAGCAGAAGCAAGAAACTGCGTCCGTTCCTGGACGCGACGTTCTAGGAAAAACGGCGGCCGAAAGGCCGCCGTTTTCGTTTACACTCCCGCCGCCACACACGCGCACTCGCGACGCGCTTCCCCTCGCCTCTCTTCAGCGCCCAACGTCGCCATGAGTGATTATCGAAATCTCGCAGTGTGGGCCAACGCGCGCAAACTCGCGGTCGCGGTGTACAAACAGACAGCCGCGTTCCCTCTCATCGAACGCACCGGTCTCGGCGATCAGATGCGCCGAGCCATCATCAGCGCTGCGGTGAGCATCGCCGACGCACACGGTCGCGGTTCCCGGCGCGAACGCCGCGCATTGCTACTGGATGCCCGTGGCGCGATGTACCGCCTGCAAACCCACATCCTCATCAGCTCCGACCTCGGCTACCTGCCGCAGCAGCACGCCGATGCAATGGTCAAAGCGTCAGTGGTGATTGGAAGACAGGTGACGAGGTTGATTCATGAGGTCACTTCCGCCAGTAGCTCCCTGTCCAGTCAATCTCTTCGATCGGTGCCGTGATGCCGTTGGCGGCGCGGTAGTCCGAGATCGCTTTTCTGCACTCCGGCAGCGAATAGTCATCGACGATGCAAAAACCACCCGGCGAGACTTTTGGGTACAGCGAGGAAAGCGCATCCATCGTCGACTCGTACATATCGCCATCGAGTCGCAGCACCGCGAGCTGCTCGATCGGCGCGTGAGGCAGCGTGTCTTTGAACCAGCCCTTCAGAAAGACGACCTGTTCGTCGAGCAGTCCGTAATCGCGAGATACAGCTCTTCCGGCGTGGCGCTCACCATCACTTTCTCACTCCCCGCGAAGCTCGTCGCGCAGCGCTTCGAGATATCCGCGCCCGAACTCGCGATCCGGCTCCATGTAATTTCCTTCGGCCCATTCGTTCCATGACTTCAAAATCGCGATGCGATGTTCTGGCTGAACTTCGTTGCGATCGAAGACCGCGAGCAGCGTTCGCACCTGCACACGAAACAACTCCGGCGTCGAACCCTGTAACACCACTCCCCGTTTTTCAGATCGCGGAGTGTTGTCCCAGTTCGGCATCAGACAGCCGTACTCCCATCCGTGCGTGTGCTTGCCGATCGTGCTCGAGATCGCGTTTCGCGTGTACCAGTCGTACGAGTAAATCGTCGGGAGATGCAGTCGCTCGCGCAATGGCGGAACGAGCTTCGCTAACGCACCACGCCAGCGCGCCCAACGCTTCCGCTCCGGCACCCAGTTCGAAACGATGCCGTCGAGACCAAGCGATGCCGCGTCCGTGTCGGGAGCGGCAATGCCGATGATGTGCAGATCGCCGAGTCCATGCTTTACCGCAAGCTCACGCCATTGCTCCCAATACGAGCGCGGATCGGGGATGTCGAATGGTCGAAAGATGTACAGCAGCGGTGCGCCGTCGACGCGCACGTAACGATGATCTTCGAACGCCGGCAGCAGCATCCGGAAATGCGCGTCGATGTCTTCGCGTCCCGGATAAACCTGCTCAACGAGCTTTCGATCTTCAGCGCCGATCCACACGCCGGTCCATGAGTGATTCGCCCACCCGATCGCGAATGGGAAATCCGGCGAGCCGCTCGTCAGCACTTCGCGAAACGGACGATCGAGCAGGCGACGTCCGCCGAACCAGTAATGCCAGTAGATGAATCCTTCGACGCCGTGTGCGCGCGCGAGCTCCGCCTGCGCTTCACGCGTTTCGGGCAAACGCAAATCGTAGAATCCCAACTCGCCCGGAAGATGCGGTTGCTTGTGCCCGGCAAACAAGGGACGCGCGCGTGCGACATTCGTCCACTCGGTGAAGCCGGGACCCCACCACTGATCGTTCTCCGGTGTCGGGTAATACTGCGGCAGATACAGCGCGAGAACACGCGCTTTCCACTGCGGCGACAACGTCACGCCGCATCCCTGCCGGCGAAAATGTTGAGCTGCACATCGAACCGCTTCCAGCGCCAGTTGAAATCGAGTGGCCGTCGCTCGTCGACCGCTTCTTTGATGTAGTAGCGGAAGCCACTCGCGGACAGCATCGCGAGAATGTCCTGCAGATTCTGCGAGTGCTGCGGATCGCCGTGGAACTCGATGAATATCTTGTCGATGTTGCCGAGGAGATCGCGGCAGTCTTCGAGTACCGCCGTTTCCGCGCCCTCGATATCGAGTTTCAGGAAGTCGACGGGCTGCTGCAGATAGTCACGTAAGCGTGTCGCCGGAACACTCGTGACGCCGCCATCGCTCCACGAAACCAGTCGCCCGCCGACACCACCATCGGCAACGAAATTCAGCGTGGAGTCATCGATCCATACCGCTTTGTTGATCTCGTTCACGTCGCGAATCTCGAAGCGCTCGAGATTTCGGTGCATGACCTCGAAGATCTTCCGGTCGGCTTCGAATGCGGTGACGCGACTCTGCGGATACAGCAGCTTGAAGTACAGAACACTCAGCCCGATGTTCGCACCGCAATCGAGAATCACGGGATCGGGTCGTTTCGCTTCGAAGTGATAGATCTGACGCCAGAAGATCTCGAGAAAATCACCGACGACCCAGAACGGATCGACGATCTCAATGCTCCTGCCCATCAATCGAAGCTGCTTCGGATTCGATTGACGAAGCATTTCGAGATACGGCACGTCCATGCCGCGCAGTCCAAACTCGTTGCGACGCCATGCCCATCGGATACCGCGCGCTGCGAAACGAGGAATTCGTCCAATCATGCGAGAGGCGTCGCAGTATAGCGCTCACACCACATGATCGAGATCCGCGAGCAGCGCGCCTGCATCCGCGTATCGCGCCGTCGGATTCTTTTCGAGGCAACGCATCACGATGCTGTTGATGGCGCGGCCGATATCGGGGCGCAGTTCGATCGCGGGTTTCGCCGCTTCGGTGATGTGCGCGGTGAGGATGCCGGTGAGTGACGACGACTCGAACGGACGACGTCCAACGAGGAGCTCGTACACCAGCACGCCCATCGCGTACACGTCGGTGCGCGCGTCGAGCTGTTTGCCCTGCACCTGCTCGGGACTCATGTAGTGCGGCGTGCCGACGATGAGACCGGCCTGCGTCATCGCTTCCGTTGTTTCAGCGACGCGTGCGATGCCGAAGTCCATCAGCTTCACCTCGCCTTTTGCATCGATGAGCACGTTCTGCGGCTTGATGTCGCGATGAATGATTCCCTGCTCGTGCGCCGCCTGCAAACCGCGGCAAATCTGGCGCGCGATACCGATCGCGGCACGCGTCGGCATCTGACGATTCGGCGCTTCGTCGAGCAATTCATTCAGCGTGTAGCCGCGCACGTACTCCATCGAGATGAAGTACACGCCTTCCGCTTCGCCGTAGTCGTACGTGCGCAGCACGTTGCGATGCGTGATCTTGCGCGCGAGGCGAATCTCGCGCTTGAAGCGCTCGAGATCCTCCGGCGACTTCTGCATCACATCGCCCGGCAATGTCTTAATCGCAACCGTTTCGTCGAGCTGCGTGTCGGTCGCTTTGTAGACGACGCCCATGCCGCCGCGGCCGAGGATTTGTTCGATGCGATAGCGGCCGGAGAAGAGATGACCGAACGCAAGATCGATCGACGTCGCGCCGGGCGCGGTATCGCCGGGCTGCGTGCCATCCATCTTCACCGTGGCCATGCTCGACGTGCCCATCGCGCGCATCATCCCGGTCGTCGCGCTGAGGAGCGGCAGCGACGCAACCGGCAATGCATTTGGCAGCCACTTCAATCGCACTTCTTCGCGCGTGGATGACGACAACACATCGTGTCCTGCTGCCTGCGCGGTTTCATACGACACGTATGCGAAGCCATTCGGCGCGTGCCACGCGAACAGCAACGCGAGCAGCGGCGCGTTGCCGACGATCGCGAGACCGCTGTCGGCTTCCAGCGAAACGGAACCGGTGACGAACTCGCCCGTCGCGACACCGACGCCGATCGACATCGATGTGCCGTTGCCCATCTGCGATGCGAGTTCTTCGTTGATCGCGCGCGCCGCACGAATGGCGTGAATGATTCCACGCTCGCCGCGAAACACCGAGACGAGACGATGTCCGTTGATCTCGCGGACTTCGCCTTCCTGACGCTCGACTTCGTGCTCCTGCAATCGCATCGCACGTTCGACGCTCGCGATGACGCTCATCGCATCGCCATCGCCCACGACCGCGGGCAAGCCGCGCAAATCGGTCACGAGCACTGTGCCTTCGTCGAGTTTCGCCGCCTCAGTAGGACGCGAAGCCGCGGAGATTTCGGCCGAGCGATCGGCCATGTCGGCGTAGAGCGCCTCGAGCTCCGCTTTGTCGCGGAGCGAGTTGATCATCTTGCCGAACGAGCGCCCGAGGATTCCGACTTCGTCGTTGCGGAGGACGTCGGGCTTGACGCTGTAATCGCCCGCGGTCACCGCTTGCGCGAATCCGGCGAGTTGTTCGATTGGCCGCGTGACGCGCTTCGCGACGAGCCACGAGGAGAGCAATGCGAGCAAGAGCGCGATGCCGCCGCCGGCCATCATCGCCTGCTCGATTTCACGAAAGGGCGCGAGCTCGCGATCGAGTGAACGAAGAAAGATCGCGGTGCCGACAACGTTCTTGCCGGATTGCAGACGTTCGGTCGTGAAGATGTAGCGGCTTTGATCGACGGTGACTTCGCCCGTGTTCGTATTCGGATTCGTCATCGCGCTCGGCGCGTTCGCGGAACGCACGGGCGTGTTCGATCCGTTCATCGCGAACACAACGCCGGCGTTGGTGGACTGCGCGATGGAGTTCGCGAATTTCTCGTCAATTGCGTATGCATTGATGAGATAGCCGACGACGACGCGATTCGCACCGGCTCCAACTGGCGCAACGGCGGCGTGATAGAGCTTCCCGTCGAGCGCGAGCACGCCGCTGGTGTGCTTCACGCGTTGATCGTCGACGATCGCGCGGACGAGCGGAGTCTTTTCGTAGAAGTCATCTTTCGACGCGCCCGAAACCATGATGCGATCGGTGCGCGCGACGAGGATGCCCTGGTCATCAAGAAGCATCGAGACGTCTACGCCGAGGCGATCTTTGCTTTGCAAAAGGAGGTCGTTGATGCTGTTGATGTCGACCTCGCGCGCGGGTGGCGGCGCATTCGGATCAACCGGTGTGCTGGCCGGCGCTGGAATCGGCTGCGTGCCGAGGCTTGCCTGGATGTAGCCGGAGAAGTTCGGATCGCTGCCGAGCAATTCGGTCGCGCTGGCGAGTCGGCCTAACCGCTGCGCTTCGAAATCGCGAAACAATTTCGCGGCGCTCGCGATGGAGGTCTTCACCGTTTCATCTGCAATTGCGTTCGCGCGCTGAATCGTGATGCCGATCGCGACGCCGACGACGATGAGAATGAGGAGTGCGGTGAGTCCGAAGAGTTTGAGAACGAGCGGGAAGCGCGGGCGCTCCACCGTGTACGCTTTTTTCTCGGGCATGGAGCCGGAGTTTGTGGTCACGGTATCGAGCGTTTGCGCTGTCACGTCAGTAGTCCCTCGGCTCCCGATAATCCTGTCCGAATTTGTTCTTGTGTTGCGACGCGCGGAACGTGCGCCCGTCGATCGTCAGCAGATTCAATCCCGTGACTTTGCCATCGCCGGTGACTTCAATGTCCTGCGTCGCCGATCCGCCCTGTTCATTCCACGCGGTGACACGATACTTCCCCGCCGGCACATCGAACGAGTAATTTCCCTGCGCGTCGGTGAAGCCATAGTACGGCGTCGTCATGACGTGCACGACCGCGGACATGTTCGGGTGCACGTTGCAGTAGACGTTCACCACGCCCGCGGTCTCGAACTTATGCGCTTTCCCCGCGCCTTTGCGATACAGACCGAGGTCGAACGTGTTGCCGGGTGTGAGTGAGAAGAGATTGTGCGCGATCGGATCTTCGTTAGGAAAATTGACGGTCGAGCCCGCGGGTATCGCGACGACGTGCGGCAGGAACGTCTTGCTGCGCGTGGTCATCGTGAACGTCTGCGCCGGGCGCCTCGGTGCGCGGCCAACCGGGTCGAGCCACACCAGAGTCTCGTTGACGACTGGCTGCTGACCGCGGCGTGTAATGAAGTGGACTTTGCCGGTCACGACGGTCGCGCCGACGTTGGTCGCGAGCGCGAGAATGCTCGCGAGCAGAAGGGATCGTTTCATCAGGAAATGTGCTCCGGGGGGCAAAAAGTGTAGCACACGGTTTTGTGCTTCCGGCACGGCGATTGAAGAAGAAATGACATGAGAATTATCATTGCGATTAGGAGCAAAAACCGTATCATTTTAACCATGCACGAAACGGAAACCTCGAACGGCCG
>JBQCJC010000391.1:0-7741 GCA_051953135.1 Thermoanaerobaculia bacterium
TTCCTCAACGGCAAAGGCATCCCCACGCCTGATGAGCGCGGCGAGCCGCTGACCGACGATTCGTTCTACCTGCTCTTCAACGCGAACTACGAACCGATCGTGTTCACGCTTCCGCAGAGTCCGTGGGGCGAGCGCTGGGAAAAAGTGATCGACACGAATGAGCCGATCCCCGATCTTCGTGAGCATCACGACTGGAATGCGGGCGAGCAGGTGCAGGTCGAAGCATATTCGGTGATGGTGCTGCGCAGAAGCGCGTGACGCGCTTCGCGGATTGAGGTGCGTTACCATCGCGCCGCCGCTTCGTCTAACGAGCGGCAGTGATCATGCGCATTCGTAATCCTTTTGCACAGTCCATCATCGTCATCGCGATCTCGGCGATTCTCGCTGTCGTCGCGAACGGCTTCGCATCGCGCACCCGGCAGCTCAAACTGCCCGGCTACTACCCGAACGCGCTGCAAGTCCCGCCACGCGAGCCGGTGAAAGTTCCGCCGCCGCCACGCACCGAGCCCGACTTCGAGCCAACGACAACGACGACCGCCGCACCCGTGACCGCGACTACCGCGTCCACGGTAACCACGGCGACCGCCCCAACCACGACGACCGCACCAATCCCAACGGCAACGAAGACGGCCGCCGCTCCCGCGACGACAACGGTTCCCCCAACAACCAACAACCGGCAACCAACAACCGCCAAATACCTACCTCACCCCGACAAAGCCTACGTCGAGATCGCGGGTGACGAAGCACAGGCACTGCACGCCGCGGGCGTTCTCTTCCTCGATGCGCGTCGCACGTCCGTCTACGAAGCCGGCCACATCGCCGGTGCCCGCACGTACTCGGTGTGGGAATCGGACATCGACGACAAGGTCAACGCGCTCTTCGAAGAGCGGCAGGACCCGAGCGAGCAGAACAAACCGATTGTCATCTACTGCTCGGGCGGCGCGTGCGAAGACTCGCACATGCTCGCGCAGAAGCTGTGGGGCATTCAGTTCAACAATGTGTATGTCTACAAGGACGGCTTTCCCGACTGGCAGCAACGTGGTGGTGCCGTAAAGACGGGAGGACAGCCGTGACGTTTCGCGAAGCCATTACCCATCCCTGGCTCACCGTGCGCGTACAGATCGCGTTAGGCGCGATCTTCATCGTCGCCGCGTTGCCGAAGCTCACCGATCCGCCGTCGTTCGCGCACATGATCTACAACTACCGCATCCTTCCGGCGGGACTGATCAACATCAGCGCGCTGACGATGCCGTGGGTCGAGATCCTCTGCGGCGTCCTGCTGATTCTCGGCGTGTGGGTGAAACCCGCGCGCTGGATCATCGCCGCGATGCTGATCGTCTTCATCGTCGCAATCAGCATCAACCTCGCACGCGGCAACGCGATCGACTGCGGCTGCTTCGATGTCTCCGCCGCGGGCAAAACATACGAGGAGCGCATCGCCGATATGTGGTTCGTCGTGTTTCGCGACATCGGGATGTTACTGATGTGTGCCCAACTGGCATTCGCGGAACGCGTGCGACGCACTGAGGTCGCTCCGGTCGAGTAGAGTACGCCTCCGGTAATCAATCGGATTTCGGAGGATTCGTGCGCGTTCTCACCACCCTGCTGTGCTTGTTCGCCGCGGTGTTCGCATACGCTGCGCCGGTGCAACTCGACACTCTGAAGAAAGGCGACGTCGCGGACGGATTCCGCGCCGAAGCCCTGTATCTCGATGACGCGGGCAAGCCGATCGGCGCTCGCTTCACGCATCAACGCAGCGGCTTCACGCTCGACTATCTGCAGATCGAGTCGGTGCCGCAAGGCTACACGTGGGTGAACTCGATCCCGGTCGGCGACCAGGGCGAACCCCACACCCAGGAGCACCTCCTCCTCGGCAAGGGCACCACGGGCCGCGCGTTTGCGGGACTGGACACGGTGTGGCTCTCCGGCTCGACCGCGTTCACGCAGCAGTGGCGCACGAGCTATCACTTCAACACCAACGCCGGCAAAGACGTCTTCTTCGATCTCTTCTCCGCCGAGCTCAACGCGCTTCTCCATCCGAACTACACGGACGAAGAGATTCGCCGCGAAGTGCGCAGCTTCGGCATCACCGCGAATCCTGACGGCACGTTGCGTCTCGAGGAAAAAGGCTCGGTCTACAACGAGATGACGAGCTCCAGCGCGAATCGGTTTCGCGTGCTCTTCCGCGCGATGGGACAACTCACGTACGGGAAGAATCATCCGCTCGCGTACAACTCGGGCGGCGAGCCTTCGGGTATTCGCACGATGAAGCCCGAGGACATTCGCAACTTTCATAAGGCGAACTACTACCTCGCGAACATGGGAACGATGGTCGCGTTCCCGAAGAGCGTCTCGCTGAACGAAGTGCTGCAGCGCACCGACGCGATTCTCAAGAAAGTCGAGAGCGAGCCGAAGACGCGCGAATCGACGCTGACGAAACCCTTCCCTGCACCGCAGGCAGCGCCGGCGGGCACGATCGTTATCGCGGAGTATCCGCATCGCAACGATCAGAATCCCGGCAGCCTCTCCGTCGTGTGGCCCGCGACGCGCGGCAAATTGCCCGCGGAAGACTTGCTGCTGCTCGAGCTCTTCGGCGACACGTTCGCGGGCGACGCGACCACGAATCTCTACAAACTTTTCATCGACAGCAAGACGCGCGTGATGGACACCGGCGCGACGAGCGTCTTCTCGAACATCGAGCGCGATCCGGGACATCAGGTCTCGTTCATTCTCGACAATGTCGCCGCGCCGAATCTGACGAACGAGAAGATCGGCGAGATCCGCACGAAGATCACCGGCGAGCTCGCGCGCATCGCGGCGTTCGGCGACAACTCCGCGGAGCTGAAGGAATTCAACACGCGCGTGCTGAGCCGCGTCAGCGAGAGCGAGCGGCAGCTCGCGAACTTCGTGAACTCGCCCCCGGCATGGGGCGCGCGCGGCACGTACTCGACGTGGATGGATCAGTTGCTGCTGCTCGAGCGCACGCCCGATTTCAAGAAGTCGGTGACGCTCAATCCGCAGATGAAAAACATCCGCGCGCAGCTCACGAGCGGCAAGAACATCTGGAAGGATGCGCTGTCGCGCTGGCAGCTTACGGGCGTCACGCCGTACGGCGTCGGCGCGCGTGCGAGCTCCGCGTTGCTGCAGCGCGAAGACAGCGAGCGCGTGCAACGCGCGGAAGCCGAGGCGCAGCGTCTCGCGAATCAGTATGGAATCGCGGACATCCAGACCGCGCTGAAGCGCTATCAATCGGAACAGGACGCCGAAGCGGCGCGCATCGAGGAAGAAGCGAAGAAAATCACGCCGCCGGACTTCGTGAAGAATCCGCCGCTGACGCTCGATGACACGTTGCAGTACTCGCAGTCGAAGCTCGAAGCAGGCGTGCCGATCGTCACCTCGACGTTCGACAACATGTCTTCCGCAACCCTCGGACTCGCGTTGCGTGCCGATCGCATTTCGAGCGAACAGCTTCGCTACTTGTCGCTGCTGCCGGCGATGCTCACGCGCGTCGGCGTGATCGAGAACGGTAAGCCAGTCTCGTACGAAGAGATGTCCGAGCGTCTGCGCAACGAGATCCTTCGTCTCGATGCGAACTTCTCGACGAATCCGCGCACGAACCGCGTCGAGCTCTCGGTGCGCGGTGCGGGCATCGGCGCGAGCGAAGCGAAGCGCGCGATCGAGTGGATGACGCTCGTGCTCCATCATCCCGACTGGCGCGTCGAGAACCTGCCGCGCATTCGCGACGTGATCGATCAGTCGCTCAGCAATCTGCGCAACACCATGTCGGGATCCGAGGAGTCGTGGGTCAATGATCCGGCGACCGCGTATCGCATGCAGACCAGTCCCGCGTTCCTCGCGGCGGGATCGTTCCTCACGCGCACACACAATGCGCTGCGCCTGCGCTGGCTGCTGATGGATGTTCCGGCAGAAGCCGATCGCGCAGCAGTCGATGCATGGTTCACAAACCTCGCGAATCAAACCGGCAATCGCGATGCGCTCAAGGCATTGCTCGCGAAACCGGAGACGATCGCGAACCTCTCGCCTGCTGCAACGGCAATCGCGAAAGAAGCGTTGAAGGATCTCGACGCAACGCTCATCGAGATTCCGGATGACTCGCTCGCGAGCGACTGGAAGTATCTCGTCAACGCGATGCACGACGATCTCGTCGTACCGCCGTCGCAGGTGCTCGCGAATTTCGAAGCGCTGCGCAAATCGCTCGCGGGTCGCGGCAACGCGCGCATGTGGCTCGTCACGTCGACCGATCTGCAGAAACAGCTCGCCACGAACATCAACGCGTTCGCGACCTCACTCGATGCGAACGGTGCACAGACCGCGGCACTGCCGCGCACTGCGAATGTCGATGCGCGATTGCACGCGCGCGCCGGCGGTGAAGGCCGTCCGACGTATGTCGGTTTGCTCGCGCCGAACATGAAGGGTGGCGTGATCATCACGTCCGTTCCGGGCGTGCACTTCTCCGATGCGAACGATCGCGAGAAGCAACTCGACTATCTCGCCACTCGCCTCTTCGCCGGCGCGGGTGCGCACGGCGTGTTCCTCAAGACGCTCGCCGCCGGTCTCGCGTACAGCAACGGCATTCGCGGCGGCGTGCAGGGCGGACGCACGGGGTACTACGCGGAGCGCACGCCGGAGATCCCGCAGACGGTGAAGTTCGTCGTTGATACGTTGAAGAGCGCGGAGCGCAATCCGAAACTCGCGGACTACGCGGTCGCGCAACTGTTCGGCGAAACGCGCGCGGCCGGAACGTATGAAGCGCGCGCCGAAGGAATCGCGAACGATCTCGCGGACGGCCAGCCGCCGGAACAGGTGAAGAAGTTCCGCCAGTCGATTCTCGAGTTGCGCAAAGATCCGAAGCTCGGTGAGACGTTGTTCGATCGCAAGGACGCGGTGTACGGCCGCGCGCTGCCGGGATACAACGTGAAGGGGAAAGACGTCGCGGATGCGTACTACTTCGCGATCGGCCCCGAAAAGCAACTCGACGCGTGGGAGGCGTATTTGAAAAACGCCGACGGCGCGGAGACGAAGCTGATGCGTTTGTACCCGCGCGATTTCTGGATGCCGTAAGAAGCGGTTGTCGGTAGTTGGTTGTCGGTTGTCGGGAGGCCCCCGCCCGCCCCACGATTCATCGCGAAGGGGCAGTGGTTCTCCCGACTACCTGATCACGCGTAAGACTCGGTAGTCAGTTGTCGGAGGCCCGCGATTCGTCGTGGCCGGGCGGCGGTCTCCTGACTACCGACTACCGACAACTGACTACCGCCTCACGGATTCACCCACCCCGCGAGGTTCATCTGGCCGTTTTCGATCTTGATCATCGCTACCGGCTTGATCGGATTGCGATCCGCGCCCATCGAGATCGTGCCGGACACGCCCTGGTAATCCTTTGTGTTCGCGATCTCATCGCGAATCTTCTTGCGATCGATGGCGCCCGCGCGCTTTGCGGCCTGCGCAAAGATCTGCACCGCGTCATATCCGAGGGCGGCGGTCGCTTCCGGCTTCTTGCCGTGACGCTTCTCGTAATCACTCACGAACTTCTGCACCACCGGACGCGTATCGCCGACGACGTAGTGATCGGAGAAATACGAATTCTCGATCGCGTGACCGCCGATCTGAATCACGGTCGGCGAGTCCCAGCCGTCGCCGCCGACGAGCGGAACCGTGATGCCGAGGTCGCGCGCCTGAATCGCGATCTGTCCGACTTCCGTGTAGAAACCGGGGATGAAAATCGCCTGCGGCTTCGCGTTGCGAATCGCGGTGAGCTGCGGACGGAATTCCGAGTCGCCGCCCGTGTAGCTCTGCTCCGCGACGATCTTGCCGCCCGCACCTTCGAACTCTTTGCGGAACACGCCTGAGAGTCCGACCGAGTAATCGTTCTTCTTGTCGACGAGAATCGCGGCCATATCGAGCTTGAGGTTGTTGCGCACGAACGAGGCGAGCGCCTTGCCCTGATACGGATCGGTGAAGCAGACGCGGAAGATGTACTCGCCTTTTTCCGTGACGGCAGGATTCGTTGACGACGGCGAGATCATCGGGACGCCGTTGCCTTGTGCGATCGGCGCGACGGCGAGCGATTGGTTCGACGAGTTCTCGCCGATCAGCCCGACGACGTTGTTGCTGGTGATGAGCTTCGTGACGACGTTCGCTGCTTCTTCCGCGCGGCCCTGATCGTCTTCGACCACGAGCTGGATCTTGCGGCCGTTGATGCCGCCCGCGGCGTTGATCTCGTCCGCGGCGATCCGTGCGCCCTGCACCGTCGATGTACCGAACGCGGCCTCACTGCCGGTGAGCGCGCCGTACACGCCGACTGGAATATCGCCTGTCGCGTCCGTCGTTTGGGCTTCGCGGCCGGGTCGGCAGGCCAGTGCCACGAGTGCGCCTGCGAGCAGGATCAGTTTCAGTTTCACGTTCCAGATCTCCTCGGCGCGCGAGTTTATCCTCAGTCGCATCGTTGCTGTTTGCTGGTTCGAGCGAGCCACGGTTCTCGCGGAACGAACAAACCGCTTCACGCACAGTTCTGAAAGGACCGAAATGAACGCAAACGACATTCGCAAAGGCATCGTGATCATGTTCGAGGGCGACCTCTGCAAAGTGATGGATTTTCGCCATCACACGCCCGGCAACCTCCGCGCAATGGTGCAAGCCAAGCTCCGCAACCTCCGCACGGGCAATCAGTTCGAGCACCGCTTCCGCTCGAACGATGACGTCGAGCAGGCCTACATCTCCCAACACGAGATGGAGTACATGTACTCGGACGGCCATGCGCATCACTTCATGAACACCGAGAACTACGAGCAGATCGAGATCAGCGAAGACGATCTCGGTGATGCCGCCGCGTGGCTCGAGACGGGGCTCAAGCTGCAGGTGCAGTTCCACGACACCAAGCCCATCGGCATCGAACTGCCGAAGACCATCAAGGCAAAGATCAAGGAAACGCAGCCGATGGTGAAGGGCGCGACGCAGTCCGCGTCGTACAAGCCGGCGACGCTCGAGAACGGTGTGGTCGTGCAGGTGCCGCCGTTCGTCACGGACGGCGAAGAGATCATCGTCGACCCGAGCGAGAACCGCTACATCGAACGCGCACGCTAAGTTTCTCGGAGCGCGGGTTCCTGCCCGCGCTCCGTTACTTTTTGCAGCGGCAGTCGTGGCCCATGATCATGCCTCGATGATCGAGCTCGACGCGGCAGCACTCGATCACTGAAGCGCGCAACTTCGTGCGAGCGCGCTGCACGCGTGACTTCGCACCCGACAGCGAGAGCCCGAGTCGCGTGGCCACTTCCTGCTGCGTGAGTCCGTCGATCTCCGACAGTACGAGCGGCTCGCGATAGCTTTCCGGCAAGCGCGCAATCAGCGGCATCACGCAGTGATCCGCGATCTGCTGCACGGCCTCATCCTCATTCTCCGTTGCGACCAGATCGTCCGGCAGTTCGCCCGCAGGACGCAGCGCGCGGCGGTAATCGATGATCGCGAATCGCGTCATCTGATACAGCCACGCGGCGAGCTTCGTCTCATCGCGCAACTGCGCACGCTTCTCCCACGCGCGCAGCAGCACGTCGTGCACGATGTCCTCCGCTGTCGCGTGGTTCTTCACGCGCGCATGGACGAAGCGCACCAGCGCCGCACGATGTTCGGTCGCAGCATCGATCATGAAAGAAGCGGCGCCGCGCTTGTCACGCGGCGGCGCCGGGTTCCTCAACACCGCACTTGGAGCCGCGCCCACCGCACCCCC
>JBQCJC010000392.1:0-2116 GCA_051953135.1 Thermoanaerobaculia bacterium
CATGGTCTAAATCAGGCACGAGATACGCATCTCCTTCATATACGGAGGTGCAACATGATTCGCAAATTGGCGTCGGGTGAGTACCGGCTTTATTCGAAGAAGAAGAATCCGAAGACGGGCAAGCGTCGAAACCTCGGCACATTTGCGACGCGAGAAGCCGCGCAGAAGCACGAGCGAGCCGTGCAGTACTTCAAACGACATTGATCCCGTCGCTCCGCGAGCGAGTGTTACGATCGAGTTCAAACAATAAAAGCAACACACTCGCGCGCGATCAGGGTTGCAGGCGCTTGATTCGCGCGCGCGTCAATCATCGGAGGGCGTGAGTGATGAGAGATCCCTTCGCACGGGTGTGCTTCGCAGCGAAATCCTTCCTCTTTGCAATCACCATCGCAGCATCGATTTCCTCCGCGCTCGCAGCGCAGCCGAACGTCAAGGCCGATGAGGTTCCGAACATCGCACCGGGATCGGCGTACATCCAGACGAATCTTGCGTCGGACGTAAACGGCCTCGCGCAGACGCTCGATCCGCAACTCATCAATCCATGGGGCATCGCGATTCGCGGGACGAGTCCGTTCTGGACCGCGAACAATGCCGCGTCTTCCTCGTCACTGCTGCGCGTCGATCCAGTAACTGACGCGACGATCATCAATCCATCACCGTCGCACATCAGCATTCCGGGTGGATTGCCGACGGGCGTTGTCGGCAACTCGACTTCAGATTTTCAGATCACGCCACCAGGCGGCGGTACGCCAGCCGCCGCGATCTTCATCTTCGATTCGATCACCGGAAACATCACCGCGTGGAACGGCGCGAGCGGCGCGAGCGCGCAGAGCGTCGTGTCGATGCCCGGCCACGTGTGGACCGGTCTTGCGATCGGCGCAAACGGCGGCGGCAATCGTCTCTACGCCGCGGACTTTGCGAACAATCACATCGATGTGTTCGACGGCACGTACACGGCGACAACAGTCACGGGCGGTTTCATCGACGCGACGATTCCCGCGGGCTACGCACCATTCAACATTCAGAACCTCGGCGGTTCATTGTTCGTGACGTACGCGAAAGTTGGCGGCGATGGCGAAGCGGAGAACGGAATCGGCAACGGGTTCGTGCGTAAGTTCAACACGGACGGCGTGCGCGATCTGACGTTCGCAATCAACAACGGTGCACTCGATGCACCGTGGGGCGTGGCGATCGCACCCGCGTCGTTTGGCATTTTCGGTGGCGCATTAATCGTCGGCAATTTCTCCGATTTCGGGACGATCCACGCGTACAACCCCTCGACCGGCGCGTTCCTCGGCACGCTGCAGGATCCGGGTGGCGATCCGATCGTGATCGACGAACTGTGGGGCTTGCAGTTCGGTAACGACGGCAACGGCGGCGATGTCGATGCGATGTACTTCACCGCGGGCATCGCCGAGGAATCGCACGGACTCTTTGGCGTGCTGCGACCAACGACCGCGGCGTCGACGACGCTGATTCGCTTCACGTCCGATCAGTACTCCGTATTCGAGCCGCAGGGCAGCATCAACATCACTGTGTTCCGCGAAGGCGACACGAGTGGAAGCGCGACGGTGAACTACGCGCCGCTGACCGGCTCCGGCACAGGCTTCGCCAGCGGCAGCGACTTCACACTCGCGCCTGGCACGTTGACGTTTGCACCCGGCGAAACGGTCAAGATATTGACCGTCACGGTGGCGAACGATGGCGGCGGTGAAGGCGATGAGACGCTCGAGCTCGTGTTGAGCAATCCGACGAACGCGCAACTCGCGACGCCCAGCACGGCGACGCTGACGATCTCGGATTCCGCTCCTGTTCCGAACATCGCGCCGGGATCGGCGTACATCCAGACAAATCTTGCGTCGGATGTGAATGGCATCGCGCAGACGCTCGATCCGCAACTCATCAATCCATGGGGCATCGCGATTCGCGGCACGAGTCCGTTCTGGACGGCAAACAACGCCGCGTCTTCCTCGTCACTGCTGCGCGTCGATCCAGTCACGGACGCGACGATCATCAATCCATCACCGTCGCACATCAGCATTCCGGGTGGATTGCCGACGGGCGTCGTCGGCAACACCACATCAGATTTTCAGATCACGCCACCGGGTGGCGGTAC